>NZ_JBSSAC010000053.1:0-18538 GCF_054058315.1 Thermostichus sp. MS-CIW-40 | reverse complement strand
CTCCGTCCCGCTAACGCGAATGGAAACAAACAGAATGCTATCGCTGCATAGTTGAACAGTGATGTTCAGCAGTGTTCAGCGTAAATGTATCAGCAGCTGGCTCGCTACCCAGAAGTATTTGGCAAGGGCAGCTAGTCCTGCTGGTGGGAAAACAGATGAGCTCCCACAAAAGCCAGGATTACCGCCAAGCCGCCCAAAACTCCCACCGTGTACCAGGGAAACTCCGCAAGCGGCTGGTAGGCGGCTGCCCGCATGCCAATGCTGGCGTAGGAAAGGGGCAGGCAATAGACCAGCACCTGCAGGTAGGTCGGCAACTGGGCGGGATCGAAAAAGGTGGCCCCCAGAAAAGACATGGGCGTAATCAAAAAGTTGGTTAGCACGCCCACACTCTCCAGGCTGGGCACCTTCAAGCCAGCAATTACCCCAATGCCGGCAAAGACGGCGCAATCCAAAAGTAGAACCAACAGCGACAAGGGGTGAAGCAGGCCCCAGGCCCCCGTACCCAGCACCCCCACCGCCAACACCCCCAAGGCCGTCAGCAGGCCGCGGGCAATGCCCGCCAGCACCTTGCCCAGATGCAAAGACAAGGGGTGCACCGGCAACAGCAGCAGCTCTTCAAAGCTCTTGGTAAATAGCCGCGATCCACAAATGGAGAAGGTGGTGCCGGCAAAGCTGATGGTCATGGCTGAAAGAGCCACCATCCCCGGCAAGATAAAGCGCAAATAAGAACCTGCCGCCGTGGATCCGGCCACCTCGGCCAAAGCTTCGGCCCGCAGGGATCCCCCTAGGCCCACCCCAAAGGCAACAATGTAGATGAGGGGAGCCACCAGCCCCGAGGCCACCACCTGCCAAACTCGCCCCCGCAGATCCAGCCAGTCGCGCCAGAAGATGGTTAAACTGTCTTCCCAGATTCGCTGATAGGGTAGGGTCAGGGCACGGCTTACCATAGGTTTTCTTCGCTGTATTAGAGGTCTTCTTGTTTTCTGCTGCCGCGGCCGTGGGGAACTGCTTGCTGCTCCCTACTAGTAACCGTAGTAGTTGGAGCGCCGCGACCGCCACCAGGCCACCGGCAGCGCCAATGCCTTGCTGAGAGTGGACACGTAAGCGCGGGTGCGAAAAACCTGGTAGTGGTTGCGCTCGATGGCGTTGAGAATCTGCCGGTAGAGCATCAAGGAAGCGGCTACCGGCCAGCGGGAGTCCGGCTGCAGGGTAGGGATCCCCCGTTCCGCTTGGGCATAGAGCTCTCTAGCCCGCCGGATCTCATAGTCCATCAAAGCCATCCAGCGCTCGTCAATAACATAGTTAAACAGGTCCCGCTCGGAGTAGTTGAAGCGGCGCAGATCTTCCAGGGGGATGTAGATCCGCCCGCGGCGGGCGTCCTCTCCCACATCCCGCAAGATGTTGGTTAGTTGCATGGCGATCCCCAGCGCCACCGCCTCCTCGCGGCCATCCCGGCCCGGCACAAACCCCATGATCTCCGAGCACATCAGCCCCACCACCCCGGCCACGCGGTAGCAGTAGACCCGCAGATCCTCCCAGGTGGCGTAGCGCTGGGTATCCAAGTCCATGCTCTGCCCCCGCAGCATCTCGCGAAACGGCTCGATGGAAAGGCGGTAGGTGCGGATGGTGTGGATCAAAGCGAGGTCCGTGGGGACTTGCGGCTCACCCCCCTGAAATAACGACTCCAGATGGGATCCCCACTGCTCCAGCTTGCTGCGGGTGACCTCCACCTCTGCCTGGCTGGCTTCCAGTCCATCCAGCAACTCATCGGTTTGCCGCAGCCAAGCGTAGATGGCCCAGATGGCCCGCCGTTTGGACTGGGGCAAGAGCAGGGATCCCAGGTAGAAAGTCTTAGCGTGCTTGGCCGTAATCTGGCGACAGAGGGCAAAAGATTGCTCAAGCGGACTCATCTGGCTGATCTCCAGGGGCGCAGGGCCAGGATAGAGAAGGAAGAGGAACGGCGAGGGCACATATCAACACTACGGGAAAGCGGACGCCGCGGATAGCCTAGAAGAGGTTGTGGGGAAAAGAAAGATTCAAAAGGCATAGGAGGCGGACGGCGGAGAGCTAGACCCCCGCAGCTGCCAGAGTTGAGGCCGAGACAGAAGCGCGTTGAAATGGGATCCCTTGGTTGATGGCCTCCGCCGCCCACTTGCCGGAGAGGATGGCCCCCTCCATGCTGCCCAGGAAGGGCTGTAGGGTGTAGCTGCCCGCCAAGAAGAAGTTGGGAATAGGGGTAACTTGGGTGGGGCGATACTGCTGTCTGCCAGGGGTAGCCTTGTAAACCGAGCGCGGCGTTTTCACCACCACCCATTTGCGCACGCGAGCGGGGTTGGGGCCGGTAAGGTGCTGGGGAAAGAGTTTTTTCAGTTCCTCCAGCGTGGCGGCAAAGATCTCCTCATCGCTGCGTTCAATCCACTCGGCGGCAGGGGCCAGCACCAGCTCCAACATGGACCGCTCCGGATCGGCATAGGCCCGGCAGGTGTTGCTCATGTCGGCATACACGCTCAATAGCGGCGAGCGGGAAAACAAGGAGTGATCGATGTGAGTAATCTTGCGGTCAAACCAGATCTGCAGGCTAATTACTGGCACCCCCTCCAGTTCACGCAGCTTTTGGAAAAAGGGGATCCCCCACCACTGCGCCGGCAGCAGCTCCTTGAGCGCGTCCACCGAAAGGGCCGAGACATAGGCATCGGCAGTCACCTCCACCGGCCCAGAGGGGGTGGCTAAGCAAAACCCGGCCACGCTGCCGTCAGGGTTGAGACGAATGTCCTGCAACGCCGCGTTTAGATGAACCTCCCCCCCACGGGCCACAATGTAGTCCACCATCGGCTGGCAGAGCCGCTCTGGGGGAGCGCCGTCTAGGTAGGCAATCCTAGAGCCATCTTTTTGCTGCAAAAAGCGGTTCAAGGCCGTCAGGGGCACCATCGCCGAGATCTCCTCCGGGTTGATGAAGGCCAGGGCCTTGGAGACGGCAATGAAAATATCGGTGTTGACCCGCTCGTCAATACCCTGTCGCCGCAGCCATTCCAAGAGGCTGTAACGATCCATCTGCTCCACATAGCGCTGGCCGCGAATCATGGCCGGCACCAGCCCCAGGGCAAACTTCACCTTTTCCCCCCAGGTGAGCATGTCGTTGTTGCGCAAGATGCCGACAATGGCGTTGAAAGGAGCGGGAATATCCGGCAGGTCGAAGCGGGAATAGGTGCCCGGCTTGTCCGGCTGGTTGAAGATCAAGCTGTGTTCCTTCCACTGCAGGCGGTCGGAAATGCCCAGCTCCCGGAACAGCTGCAACGTGTTGGGGTAGGCGCCAAAAAAGTTGTGCAGCCCCGTCTCGATCCAGTCGCCGTCGGCATCTTTCCAGGCAGCCACCAGGCCACCCAAAACATCCCGCCGCTCGAAGAGGAGCGGTTGATGCCCGGCATCACAGAGATACTTGGCACAGGCCAGCCCGGCTAGCCCGCCTCCGGCAATGGCAACGCGCATGAGGGTAACGGCAAAGCAACACTTTCATTCTATTTGCAAACCGTTACAATTGCCGGGGCCAAGGGTCAGACGGAAGGCCAACCCGGCACCAGCAGCAGGACAAGGGGATCCCTGAGCCCATCGGTCTCGCTGCCGGGATCCCAATCGCTGGTAGGATACATACGGAAGAAAAAGTAAAGATTTTCCGCAGTCCGGGGGGAAAGACAACGATGGCCAAACAAACACTGGGATCCCTGCTGTCATCTGGCTTTGATTTAAACGGCAAGCGCGTGCTGGTGCGAGCCGATTTCAATGTCCCCTTGGACGCCCAGGGCAACATTACCGATGACACCCGCATTCGGGCTGCTCTGCCCACCGTCCAGGCCCTCATCCAAGCGGGCGCCAAAGTGATCCTCGCCAGCCACCTGGGCCGCCCCGTCAAAAAAGACAAAGAGACAGGCGCGGTTAAGATCGCTCGCGAGGGCAATAGCCTGGCCCCCGTGGCCACCCGTCTTTCTCAATTGCTGGGCCAGCCGGTCGCCTTTGCCCCCGACTGCATCGGCCCTGAGGCCGAGGCGGTAGTGAACCGCCTGGAAAACGGCCAGGTGGCCCTGCTGGAAAACGTCCGCTTCTACCCAGAAGAGGAGGACAACGACCCGGAATTTGCCCGCAAGCTGGCCTCACTGGCCGACCTGTTTGTCAACGACGCCTTTGGCAGCGCCCACCGCGCCCACGCCTCTACTGCCGGCGTTACCGCCTATCTCCAGCCTGCTGTGGCTGGCTACCTGGTGGAAAGGGAGCTGCAATTCCTCTCCGGCGCCATTGAGGATCCCCGGCGGCCCTTGGCGGCCATCATCGGCGGCTCCAAAGTGTCCAGCAAAATCGGCGTCATTGAGCGGCTCCTGGAAAAAGTGGACAAGCTCCTGCTGGGCGGCGGCATGATCTTTACCTTTTACCAAGCCCAAGGGATCCAAACCGGCAAGTCTTTGGTGGAAACCGACAAGCTGGATCTGGCCCGCTCCCTGATGGAAAAAGCCAAAGAGCGGGGGGTGGAGCTGCTGCTGCCGGTGGATGTGGTGGTAGCCGATAGGTTTGACAAAGATGCCCAGGCCCAGACCGTTTCCATCCACGCCATCCCCGAGGATTGGATGGGCTTGGACATTGGCCCGGAATCGATCAAAGCCTTCCAGGCTGCCCTGCAGGGGTGCCAAACCGTGGTCTGGAACGGGCCGATGGGCGTCTTTGAGTTTGACCGCTTTGCCGTGGGCACAGAAGCCATCGCCCGCACCCTGGCCGATCTCACTCAAGCGGGAGCCACCACCATCATCGGCGGCGGCGACTCGGTGGCAGCTGTCGAGAAAGTTGGCCTCGCTGACAAGATGACCCACATCTCCACCGGCGGCGGGGCCAGCTTGGAGCTATTGGAAGGCAAAGTGCTGCCCGGCATTGCCGCCCTCACGGAAGCCTAGGTTTCTCCTTTGGATCACAGCTCATCCAACACAAAAACCGAATCAACAAAGTAGGGGCTGAACCCAGCCCCTCTTAGCCTTAGTCGGTGTAGATCGCTGCAGCGATGGCGAGACAGGATCCGGCTTAGTGCATCACCACTTTAACGTTGGCGTTGTTCAAGCCAGGACGCTTCACCTCGGCCAAGGTCTTGTTGACGGCGTACTTCTGGTTGATGGAGTTGATCAACTCGGTCTGGTTGTGCTTCTTGGCCACGCCCCACAGATCGGCGATCAGGTCGTAGGAACCGTCGGGATTCTTCGACCAGCCCAGATCGTAGTCGCCTTCCAACTGAGCCACGATGTCAGCGCGAACACGCTGGCCGTTGTAGCCACGCACGTCGGCGTTCAGCTTAACGGTGTAGCCGAGATCGCGCAGAGAGTTGATCAGGATTTGGCTATCGGTGATCTTGGTACGCAAGGTGCTAAAATGAGACATGGTGTTTCTCTCCTGTGTGTAGGGGTTGGAACATCAACACAAACAATGGGCACTGTTCTTTGGGGAAGGTTTGGGCCCTGCCGTCCCTGCTTCTGTCAAGGTAGCTTTGGATCCTCACCTCCTCCTAGAACTCCAGCCGCTGGTACTCGGCTACAGAGGCCGCTGCAGGCCGAGCCCGCTGCTGGGCCCATTCCCTCAACGCTACCACTTGCTCCGTCATGGTGCGAGATAGCGGTTGAGTTGCTTTCGTTGCTGCCAAAATGTCCAGTTGGGTAAATTCGCGGTTCTGGGCAAACGCTTCGTACATGGCAGCAATCAAAACTTGTTCGATCTCCGCGCCGGAGAAGCCTTCACAGGCTGCGGCCAACTGGCGCAGATCAAAGCGGCTGATGTCGCGCCGCCGCTTCTTCAGGTGGATCCGAAAGATCTCGATGCGCTCGTTGATGTTGGGGAGATCCACGAAGAAAATCTCGTCAAAACGGCCCTTGCGCAAGAATTCGCCCGGCAGACGGTCCACACGGTTGGCGGTGGCCATGACAAAGACCGGCGAGCGCTTCTCCTGCATCCAGGTTAGGAAAGAGCCAAAGATGCGGCTGGAGGTGCCCCCGTCAGAATCGCTGGAGCCTGCTGATCCAGCAAAGGCTTTGTCCAGCTCGTCGATGAAAAGGATGGCAGGGGCGAGAGATTCAGCAGTTCGCAGGGCACTGCGCAGATTCGCTTCCGATTTGCCCACCATGGAGCCATCATAAACGCGGCCCATGTCCAGACGCAGCAGGGGCAGGCCCCAGAGACGGGCAGTGGTCTTGGCGATCAGCGACTTACCGCAGCCAGGCACGCCCAGGATCAGCATACCCTTGGGTTGGGGCAGTCCATAGGCGCGGGCCCGCTCAGTGAAGGCCTCAGAACGTTGCAGCAGCCAGCGCTTCAGCTCTTCCAGACCGCCAACGGCGTCGATGGTCTCGTCCTCTTCGATAAACTCGAGAATGCCGTTGCGCCGGATCAGTTGCTTCTTCTCAGAGAGGATGATGTCTACTTCTGCCTCGGTGAGGCGACCATGCATCACCACAGCCTTGCGGTAGACTTTTTCTGCCTCGTCCTGCGTTAGGCCCAGGGCCGCCTTGAGCAACTTTTCGCGGGTATCAGGAGCCAAAGGCAGGGAGCGCGGGATCTGCTCCAGCTGGCGGTTGAGGGCGCGCTCCAATGTGGCCATGTCCGGCAGGGGGAAGTCCACTACGCAAATGTCTTTCTCCAGCTCGACCGGGATCACCTGCACCGGCGACATGAGCAGGATGGTTTTGTGGGATCCCTTCAGGCTGGCAATAGCATCCCGCAGCCAGCGCTTCACCTCGGTGTTGTCCAAGAAGTCATGTAGGTCTTTGAAGACGCAGATGGCGGGATCCTTTTGCTCCATGACCCACTGGATGGCGGGCTGGGGGGATTGGGTGTTGTGCTGGGTGAGGCTGCGGGGGTTGCCGTATTCGACGATGCCGTGGGTAACTGTCCAAATGAATAGGCGACGCTGAGGCTTAAGGGTGCGGGCAATTGCTGCCAGAGCCGCTTCTGCCCGTTCCTCCTCTGGAGTCAGCAGGTACAGCAGTGGGTATTGAGCTTGAATGAGGATGCTTAGCTCTTGCATGGGAAACACCAACTGCAGAGGGGAAATTTCAGGAGCCGCCAGAACGGTTGAAAAATGGGGTTCGAGTTGCCTAGGTATTGGATTGCACTTGGGAGTACGCCCTTGTTGGATGGATTTTGAGAGGATTTTAGAAGCCTTCTGTGTTGCTGTCTGCTCCTATCAGCTCAAGTTCCTGAAGGGGGCCCGCTTGGGAGCGTTCTAGCAGGGTACCAGAGCATCCTGCCGTTGCTCTTCCGAGCCAGCAGCCGATCCCCAGTATTCTGGCTCCACCTCTTCAAGGATGGCTTCGGCAGCCGATGTCTGGTGCAGGGAAACCACCTCTCCATCGCGGATCACAAATGGGTGACTACACTTGGGACATTGATGGACACGATAGGCGCTACCTTGTACCCCTTCAATGACCTCTGGGTGAAGCAGATAGAAGGTAATGGCCTTCTCTGCCACTGCCGACATCGGCTCCCGCTCCACGGCAGCCCGAATCTTCAGATTCCGGTGCAGCTCAGGTGAGAGATACAGGGTCACCTTCTGCTTGGACTCTGTGCCTTCCACTACCTCTGGCCGATGATTCATGGCTAACCGCTTTCTTTGAATTGCTTGCCAAACTTGGGGCCTATCATAGCCAGTCTGCCGGCTTGACGGCAAGTTTTTAACAATCTGTAACAAACAATTTTCTTGATGGCCCTCTGTGGATACCTGCGGCTGGGGGAGTAGGCTAGGTGGAAGACAAGGAGCGGAATGTCCAATCCCTATGGAACGCTTGATCAACACCCTCAGCAAAAATTTCTCTAGCTGGGGCCGCCGTGCCCTGGTGCAGGCCAGCGATGGTTTGGCCAGCTTGAGAGACACTGCCGTGGACAACGGCAATTTGTTGCTCTGCAAGGCTCGCATCGCGTTCGCGGATGCCAGCTTCACCACCCTAAAGGCAATTCGGTCTCGCTTTGGCGCCAGTCGCTGACGGTTGGGCAGAAGCACCCTGCTAGCCGCCCAGATCTTGCAGCCGATAGAGGCTGGCATAGAGCCCGCTGAGGGCCATGAGCTCGGCATGGGATCCCTGCTCTTTGAGTTCCCCCCGCTGCAGAACCAAGATGCGATCCACATCGCGGATGGTGGAAAGGCGGTGGGCGATGATCAGGGCGGTGCGATCCCGCAGCAGGGTGTCTAGAGCGGATTGCAGGAGGACTTCGGTGCCCACATCCAGGCTGGCGGTGGCTTCGTCCAAAACCAAGATTTTGGGATCCCGCCACATGGCCCGCACAAAGCTGATAAGCTGTTTCTGGCCGCTGGAGAGGTTGCTGCCCCGCTCTCGCACAGGGGTGGCGTAGCCTTGGGGCAAATTGCGGAGGAAGTCATGCAGGTTGAGTTGGCGGGCGACCTGCTCCACTGCCGCTAGATCTGCCTTCTCTCCTAGGGTGATGTTTTGCTGGATATCCCCGGAAAACAAAAATCCATCCTGCAGGATTACCCCTAGGTGGCGGTGCAGCTCAGCCTGGGGGAGATCCCGAATATCAACGCCGTCAATGCGAATAGATCCCTGGGTTACGTCGTAGAGACGGCAGAGCAAGCGAATGATGGAGCTTTTCCCGGCTCCCGTGGGCCCCACCAGGGCCACTTTTTCTCCGGGGCGGATGGTGAAGGTGAGGTCTTTGAGCACCCACTCCCCGGGGTTGTAGGCAAACCAGACGTGCTCGAACTGCACCTCTCCTCTGGCATTGGGGGTCAAGTGGCGGGGCTGAGCGGGATCCCGGATGGCAACCGGCAGGCTGAGGATGGCGTCGATGCGCTCGACGGCGGTGAACCCCGCCTGTAGGGCCGTAAACTTTTCGGCCAACTGCCGCAGCGGGTTGAAAAACCGTTGCGAAAAGAGAATAAAGGCGTAGAGGCTACCGAAGGTGAGGGGTTCCCTGGGCAGGGGCAGGGATCCCGTCCATCCCCCTCCAACTGAGCCCCTACCGGCTGACATCACCTGCTGCCCGCCCACCCAGAGCAGGGCCGCCACGGCCAGCCAAGAGACCCACTCCAAAACGGCAGAAAGGGCGGAATCATAGAGGATGGTTTGATCCACTTCCCGGATGTAGCGGCGGTTCATGGTTTGAAAAATCTCGCTATTGAGCCGCTCCCGCCGAAACAGTTGCACAACGACAATGCCCAAGATGTTCTCCTGGATCCAGGAGTTCAGTTTGGAGAGTTCTTCTCGCACGCGAAAGTTGGCATCGCGAAAGCGGCGCTGCAACTCGAGGACAACGGCGCTGATGGGCAGGACGATCAAGATCAGCAGCAAGCCCAGATCCCAGCGTTGGCTGAGCATGACCACCGCGATCACCCCCAGGGTAAACAGGTCGCTGACGATGCCGACGGCACCGGTGGAAAAGACATCTCCCAGGGCTTCCACATCGTTGGTGATGCGGGTGATCAACTTGCCCACCGGGGTGCGGTCGAAAAACTGAGCCGGCAAGGCCAGAATGTGGGCGAAGAGATCGTCGCGGATGTCGCGGGTCATCAACTGCCCCAGCTTTTGGCTGACATACCCTTCCAGGGCTTGGAAGAGCCAGCGAACCAGTACCGTTAGGATCAACAGCCCCACATAGGGCCAAAGGTCGGAGAGGATCCCGGCCTCACCTCGTTCCAGCGCTCGGGCAATGGGGCCATCCAGAGCCCGCTGTAGGATCAGAGGCTGCACTGCATCCGCCAAGGCCAAAGGGGGCAGAAAGGCCAAGGCGGCCAACAGTAGCTTCAGGTGCCGACGGGCATAGGGCCAGAGCAGCCGCAGCAGCCGCCAATCGCTTTCTCGCCGAGGGCGGGGATCCCTACTTAAATCGGTATCGGGGGGAGAGGCGGCAAGGCTCACAGGCTTACACCCGAGAACAACAAAGATGACTCATAGAGAGCAGTAAACTACCCGACTCCGACCGCTAAAGCGGTACGGAGCGGGCTTTCGGTAGCCCTGCAGTTGGCAAGCCAACCACGAGCCTCTAGGCTGGTTTACAGCAGCCCCCAAAAGCGCAATCACATTCGCACCATTCAAATCCGCATCCCCTTCCCATCCACAGTGCCCACACTTGAACGACTTGCCACTGCGGTAGGATTGCGCAGGGTCGGGATGAATGTGCAAACACCGGTGGCAGGTCTGCGACGTGTAGGCAGGCGGCACCAGAATCAAAGCAACCCCTGCACGCAGAGCCTTGTACTCCAAAAATTGACGGAGTTGATAAAACGCCCAACTGTTGGCCCTGCGCCGTTCAGTTTTACTGCGGGGTTGTTGGTTGATGCGCTCCCGGATCCCTGTCAAGTCTTCCAGAGCAAGAGCGCTATTTGTCGCCTTTGCCCTAGAGACAATAGCTTTGGAGATGCGATGATTGACCCACGCCTGAAAGCGCCTCTCCTTGCCAGACAGCCGTTGCAACAGTTGACGGCATCTGCGCCGCGAACTGCGTGTGCCCTTACTGGCTTTGCGTTGGAGTGCCGCCCTCAGCTTGGAGTAGTGGTCTCGGATTCGGTTCAACTGCTGTCCATTCCAATTGTCCCCGTCTGACGTATGGGCAATATCCGTCCTTCCCAAATCCACGCCCAGCACTCTATCCGTGCCTTGCGGTGGGGATGGCTCCGCTTCCACACAGATTTGAATGAAGTAGGAACCGTCTTTGCGCTTGACCAGAGTGGCAGATTTGGGATTGGAGCCCGCCAGCCGTTCTCTCTGGTAGCGGCCAATCGCCAGCTCAAAGCGCTCTCGACCCTCCACCGTGGTCAGCGACACCGTCCAGTCTTTCTCGCGAAACGAAAAGATACGGGCATCGTAGGTCGCAAAGCCTCTCTTGAACGCTTTGACGGGGCGGTTTTTCTGTTGGGCAACTTTACGGGCGCCGGCCAGCCGTCTGCAGACCTGCTGAGCCAAGTTACTGGATAAGCCGAACCGGGCACGGATTTCGCGGTAGCACAGAGACTGGAGCTTAACGGCGTTGGCGACTTTCTCCGGCGTGTTCTGGTTGACCCAATTCAAGGCTTGGCCAAAAGCCTCCAAAGTCGCGTCCAATTTGGCGGCTTGCGACTGGGACACCTTGAGCTTGCAGGGGACGGTCAGGACTTGGGTCATGGTTCTATCATAACTTCCGCATTCCTCCCGACACTGACCCTACGGGTACAGTGCGGGGCTCCTGCGATTTCTAGCTGATCTACTCTAAGCGCTCTCCCTGAGGGAGAGGGAGTTTGGGATCCGCAAGGGTTTCCTCGCCATTGGGAATGGCTATAGCTGCACCCCTAATGGCTCTGGGACGGACGGAAAACTGGCCGCTTCAGGAGCTTCTGGCCGCTCGGTTCGGGCAGGCTGTAGGCAGCTTGATGAGGAGAAACCGGCAATGTCTTACTCAACCTCTTACTCCGTGTCTTACTCGAAAATCTTTTTCCCAGTTTGGGTGGCGGGGCTGCTGTTGTTGATCGGCGGCGGGATCCTGTTTGGCCTGTTGCGGGCTTTTGGGCTACCCATTGGGGAGCTGGCCGATTGGGCCATTGGGATCGCCAGCTTTTGGTGGCTGGTGGTGATCGTCACCCTTCCCTGGAACCTCTACTTTCAGGCCAAGGCCGTTCAGCAGGAGGCGGTTGTGTCTCAGGAACGAGGGATCCCGGTGGAAGATTCAACGTTTGCCTTCCTGCAAAAGCTCAGCTGCTGGTCGTTGCGCATAGCCATTGCCCTGCATGGGCTGTCGGCTCTGGCTTTCTATGGCTTGGCCGTTGGGCAAGTCACCCCCATTGGCTACCCCAGCGCTGTGGCTGCCCTGTTGTTAACGGCTCTGCGCCCGGCCATCCGGGGCTACGAGTATTTGGCCGACCGCTTGGCCCAGTTGCAAGGGCAAATCCAGATCCCTCGCGAAGATGCCATCGAGTTGGCCGAGCGGATAAAGCAGTTGACACGCCAAGTCGAGCAGTTGCAGGAGCAATGGGATCCCAGCAAGCCCGGTTCTTGGGCCCAACAGGAGGAAGAAACCCGGCGCTACCTGCGGCAGGAGCTGGCCGCGCTCAAAGCCCAACTGGAACAGTTCCGGGCCAGCAACGAGCTGGAGCACAGGCAATTGCGCCAGGAGACCCACCAAGCTGTGGCTCAGCTCAGTGTGGATAGCCAGTTTCTCGGCCATGTGCGGGAGATTCTTCGCTTTATCAAGGAAGCTTAGCGGGATCCGTTGTTCAGTCCTTCCAACTGAGCGGAAAACTGAGAAGGAACAAGCTTGGTGCCCACCCCGGCATCGGTCAAAATCTCCAGCAGCAGAGAGTGAGGGGATCCCCCATCCAGAATGTGGGCTGCCCGTACCCCTTGTGCCAAGGCGCGAATGCAACACTGCACCTTAGGGATCATGCCGCCCTTGACGACACCGGCTTGGATCAACTGGCGAGCCGTCTCGATATCCAGCAACGTAATCAGAGAGCTGCGATCCTGAGGATCTTTGAGAATGCCAGGGGTGTCGGTGAGCAAAATCAGCTTTTCTGCCCCCAGAGCAGCCGCCAGTTCTCCCGCCACCGTATCGGCGTTGATGTTGTAGGCTTGGCCCGTCTCATCGGCAGCCACACTGGAGATCACCGGAATCTGTCCACCTTCCAATAGGGTTTGCAGCAACTGGGGGTTGATACTGCTCACTTCCCCAACAAAGCCAATCTCCGCCCGGCCCTGGGATCGCGCTTTGATCAAGTTGCCATCCCGCCCGCACAGCCCCACCGCCGATCCGCCGGCCAAGCTGATGAGCTGGACGATCTGCTTATTAACCTTGCCCACCAACACCATCTCCACTACTTCCATGGTGGCGGCATCGGTAACCCGCAAGCCATCCACAAACTTGAAGGGAATGTCCAGTTTTTGTAGCCAACTGTTGATCTCCGGCCCCCCCCCATGCACCAACACCGGGCGGATCCCCACACAGGCCAGAAAGACGATGTCTCGGAGCACCTCGGCCCGTCGCTCTTGGTGCACCATGGCTGCGCCGCCGTATTTGATGACAATAACGCGGCCCTGGTACTGCTGAATGTAGGGTAAAGCCTCGATGAGGATCTGCGCCCGCGTAAGGGGATCACACGCCGACCCGGTCGCCTCAGAAAGGGAAGAGTTGGTTTGCACTGCTGTAAGTCCCTAGAAGTCCAGAAAACCTGACCCAGAGTATCGCATTCTGCAGATCCTCAGGTATGGAACGGGATCGCCAGCAAAGGCAATAGGGACAACCCCAACCAGGCCCAACCCCGAATGGAAGAAGAATGGGGTAGGGGATCGACGGGCCCTGACTCTGCCTGCTGCAGCAGGGCATCGATACGCTCTTGCAGCCGCTGCCTTGGGTCTGAACTCACGGTCATTGCAAAGCCAACCCAGGCCGCCGCCGGTTGCTCCACTACGCCATAGCCCACCACCTGCAGCAGGGCCTCTCCCAACAACAAGGGATCCACCCGTTGGGCCGCCCAGCGATCCGCCCGCAGTTCCCGCAGAGTGAGCAATTCCTGCCAGAGGGCCTCGGTGTTGGGCAGCCAGCCGGTGAGGCGTCGCAGCCAGCCCACCCCAAACATCCAGAGGGTATCGCGGTAGTGGCGATGGGCCTCTTCGTGGGCGATTACGGCCCGCAAGTGCTCATCATCCAACTGCTCCAGTAGGCCGCGGCTGACCACCAACTGGGCATTCCACACCCCCACTTGAGCAGCAAAAGGAATCTCCAAATCCAGCACGTAGGCCGGAGAGCCATGCAAATCCACCTGGGCCAGAGCTTGCAGGTGGGCGCGTCGATAGGAGCGCCAGTATTCCCAAATCCAGTGCAAGGCCACGCCGCCAGCCACGGCCAGCAACAGCAGGGCACAGCCGTAGCAGAACCAGCCCCCCGCTCCGGCCATTTGTCCCCACGGCCCCATCCAGGCCAAGGCCAGAGCAGTGGTCAGCAACAGCAGCGGGGGCAGCAAGAAGTGGATCCAAGCCCGCTGCCAACGCCGGCTCCACCCGCCCCCCTTATCCAGGCGCACTTGCACCCGCCACAGCCAACTGAGGCCCAAGCCCAGCAATAACATGCCCAAGTGGCTCATCGCGGATCCCTCCTGGCTTGACGGGCCGCCCGCAGCCGTTCGGCAATCGCCTGCAACTGGGACACACTGGCCTGATCCAGGCTATCGGCAAAGGCTGCCACCGTATCGGGATCCCCTACGGCCAAAAACTGCTGCAGGTGGGTGAAGGCCCTGAGGCTGGCCGCTTCCTGACGCGAAAGACGAGGCCGCCACAGCATGGGCAGATTCCGCCCTTGGGGATCGGTGCGGCGCTCACAGCTCACCCAGCCCTTCTGGCTTAAGCGCTGCAAAACTGTAGTCACAGAGGCATAGGCCAGCTCCCGATCCGGATCGGCCAAGATGCGCTCGTGGATTTGACGGGTGCTGGCACTGCCCAGATCCCAGAGGATGTCCAAGATTTCCGACTCCAGAGGGCCCAGCGACAGTTGCTTGGGACGATGCTTGGGCAACATGAGCCTTTGCCGGTGTAGGAATTTCTATCTAGCTAGATTAACTGTTGGAGTCTCAAGCCCCGCAGCCATTTTAAGGATCCGCTAAGCTCGAAGATGGTGGTTCTTCGTACTGTTTCTTCCCATGGCTGCTCCCACTTACCACACCATCACCTTCGGCTGCCAAATGAACCGCGCCGATACCGAGCGCATGGCCGGGATCCTGGAGTCCCTAGGGTATGTGGCCACCGAAGATGAGTTGCAGGCGGACTTAGTTCTCTACAACACCTGCACCATCCGCGACAATGCTGAGCAAAAGGTCTATTCCTACCTGGGCATCCAGGCGCAGCGCAAGCGCAAAAACCCGGCCATCAAGCTCATTGTGGCCGGCTGTGTGGCCCAGCAGGAAGGGGAAAAATTGTTGCGCCGCGTCCCTGAGCTGGATCTGGTCATGGGCCCCCAGTACGTGAACCGCCTTGGGGATCTGTTGGCGCAGGTGGAAGCCGGAAACCAGGTGGTGGCCACCGAGCCGGTTGAGATCCCAGAAGACATCACCAAGCCCCGTCGCGACAGCCAGGTCACTGCTTGGATCAACGTTATCTACGGTTGCAACGAGCGCTGCACCTACTGCATCGTGCCGCGGGTGCGAGGGCAAGAGCAGTCCCGCCAGCCCCGGGCCATCCGCGCCGAAATCGAAGACGTGGCCAGAGCGGGCTACCGCGAGGTGACGTTGCTGGGGCAGAACATCGATGCCTACGGACGGGATCTGGATCCGAAAACCAACCTGGCCAGCTTGTTGCGCTTCGTCCATTCGGTGGAAGGTATTGAACGGATTCGCTTTGCCACCAGCCACCCGCGCTACTTTACCGAGGAGCTGATCGCCACCTGCGCCGAGCTGCCCAAAGTCTGCGAGCACTTCCACATTCCCTTCCAGGCGGGCAGCAACGAAGTGCTCAAGCGGATGCGGCGCGGCTACACCCACGAGCGCTATCGCCAGATCATCCAGCTCATCCGCCAATACATGCCCGAAGCCGCCATCAGCGCCGATGCCATTGTCGGCTTCCCGGGAGAGACCGAAGCTCAGTTCCAAGAAACCCTGCAACTGGTGCAGGACATTGGCTTTGACCAAGTGAACACCGCCGCCTACTCCCCTCGTCCCGGCACCCCCGCCGCTGAGTGGCCCGACCAAGTGCCCGAGGAGGAAAAAAGCGACCGCCTGCAACGGCTGAACCGACTGGTGGCCGAGGTGGCCGCCGCCCGCAGTGCCCGACTCCTAGGCCAGGTGCAAGAGGTGCTGGTGGAAGGCCCCAACCCGAAAAACCCCCACCAGGCAATGGGGCGTACCCGCGGCAATCGCTTGGTGTTCTTTGAAGGGGATCCAGAGCAACTGAAGGGATCCCTGGTGCCGGTGCGCATTACCGCCACGCGAGCTTTTTCGCTGACCGGAGAGGCAGTTACCGTCCGCGCGAGCGGGCCATAGGATGAAGGCTCTCACAAACACAACTTTCCCCAGTTCCCTCTTGTCCGATTGCGCCGGCGGAGCGCCTCTCCAGGGAGCTGTTTCGCTGAGAAAAACCATGCCCTCCTGGGTGAACAGCTTTAAGGCAACCGCCAGGCAGTCACTGCCCTTTCCGCCACGCCGACCAGGGCACAACCACCGCCCTAGCTAGCTTTCTTCCGCGCAGCAGTAGAACGGAGCTTCATACACAACGTTTTGGCAACAGCAACAGGCCGGCGCTGGAACAGGCCCCGAATACCTGCCTTGCCTAGCGCAAGATTTCAAAATCCAAAACGGGCTCTGTCTGGGTGACGCGGTAATATCCGGCCTGGGTACGAACCGAAGCCTGATAGGGGCTGGGCAAATCTAGCGAGCGCAGGGGTGGGATGTTGGTGCGTTGGTTCAGCAGCGTGGTGAAGAAGGCGGTGGTCTGCCGGGCCTGGGAGCGCACCACCTCCTCAGGGAAAATGACCGGATCCACATTCCTACCTGTATCCAACAGGATCCTGTCTAGGGCATCTCCCACCGGATAAGAAGGATAGGCAATTTGGGCCAAGGCGGATCCAATCGGGATCCCGGCGGACAGACAACCCAGAAGAATGGCCAAAGTCAGACGCATGTGCTGGGATTCCTCCTGCGCTACAGCTTTTCCTCAACACCGGAAAAAAGGGGGGGTTGGACGTTGCCAATCAACCTTGATCCCCGTGCAGCCTACCTTTTGACCGGCAGCTAGAGCGGATTCTACTCGAAGTGCCTCAATTGGCAACCGCCTGCAACCCAATAGAACGCCAACATGACAAAGGATCTCGCCGCCGACTAGGATCGGGATACTCTGCTTGGGATCCTTAGACCTGTGAGTGTTTGTGTTCGCATTGCCCCCAGCCCAACCGGAAATCTGCACATCGGCACCGCCCGGACGGCAGTGTTCAACTGGCTGTATGCCCGTCGCCACGGTGGCCGGTTCATTTTGCGCATTGAGGACACCGACCGCGACCGCTCTTTGCCCCGCTACACCCGCAACATTTTGGCGGGCCTGGCCTGGTTGGGCCTAGACTGGGACGAAGGGCCGGTCTACCAATCCAAGCGCATCGAGCGCTATCAAGCGGTGGTACAGCAGCTTCTGGATCGAGGGTTGGCCTACCGCTGCTACGTCAGCGAGGCGGAGCTGGAGGAGATGCGCGCTGCCCAGAAGGCCGCCGGCAAAGCCCCCCGCTACGACAACCGCCACCGCTTTCTCACCGAAGCCCAGCGACGAGCCTACGAAGCCGAGGGTCGGCAGCCGGTGATCCGCTTCAAAATCGAGGAGCCCCTGGAAGTGTCTTGGGTGGATCTCATTCGCGGCCCCATTACCTGGAACACCCAGGACTTGGGGGGGGATATGGTCATTGCCCGGGCGGATGGCTGCCCTCTCTACAACTTGGCGGTGGTGGTGGATGATATTGACATGGGCATCACCCATGTGATTCGCGGCGAAGATCACATCGGCAATACCCCCAAGCAGATTTTGCTCTACCGCGCTCTTGGCTACGAACCTCCCCAGTTCGCCCATTCTCCTTTAATCCTGAACCCGGAAGGGAAAAAGCTCTCCAAACGGGATGGGGCAACTTCGGTAGCAGAGTTCCAGCAACTGGGCTTTTTGCCGGAAGCTCTCAAGAACTATTTGGCTTTGCTCAGTTGGTCGCCCCCGGATGGGGAAGAGCTTTTCTCTTTGGAAAAGGCGGCTGCGCTGTTCGACTTTGACCGGGTTAACCGTGCGGCTGCCCGCTTTGACTGGGACAAACTCAACTGGATCAACAGCCAGTACATCAAGCGGCTTTCTCCGCCAGAACTGGTAGAACGGCTCACCCCCTTTTGGCAGGCGGCAGGGTTTGACCTTTCCGGAGTGCCGGATCCCACCTGGTTGGAAGATGTGGCCCGCCTGATTGCCGATGGTATCGACCGCCTGGCAGAGGCTCCTCCGCTCAGCCGCTTTTTGTTTCAGGAGCCCCTCAGCTACACGTTGCCAGCTCTGGAACAGTTGCGCCTGCCTGGGGTGGCAGAGGCTATGGCTGCTATGGCTGCCACGCTGGCTGCTGCCGAGCTGCCTCAGGTTAACGACTCCGTCCCGCTGACGCGAATGGTGGACAGCTTGAAGCCGCTGGTGGATCAGGTGGCCAAAGCCCAGAACATGAAAAAGGGCCTGCTGATGAAGAGTTTGCGGGCCGCCCTGACAGGGGATCTGCAGGGGCCGGATTTGCTGCAATCTTTTGCGCTTCTGCAGCGGCGGGGCTGGGCTTTGGGGCGGTTAGAGGCTGTGCAGAAGTTGGTTCCTTGTTGATGGAAGCCCATCTCTTGCTGTCATGCCTTCGGTTGCCTCTGTTGAAAGTGCTCCGCACCGCTGCCGCAATCGGGATCCCATGCTGCTAGGCCAGCTACAGGCTGCAAACCAAATTGTCCAAGAACTGGTGCTGCTCTCTTCTCAGCTAGAAATCGCAGGAGCCCCGCACTGTACCCGTAGGGTCAGTGCCGGGAGGAATGCGCTTTGATGAAGTACAATGAACTTATGAGCCAAGT
>NZ_JBSSAC010000052.1:0-19655 GCF_054058315.1 Thermostichus sp. MS-CIW-40 | reverse complement strand
ATGGCGATGTGGAACCACGCCGACCCATCCCGAACTCGGACGTGAAACGCATCAGCGGCGAACCTACTGGCAGGGCGACCTGCTGGCAACCTAGCCCGGTGCCAGGCCCACCACCCTAACCCAATCAGTAGGGGAGTATCTTGATCAAGTGATAGTGGTTGAGAGCTAGTTTTTGTTCATAGCTCCTCTCTCTTTATAAGAGAGTAGCTCAGGTTTTGCATAAGGTTTCACCTGTCAGTTCAACAGGCTAGATCCCATCCCAAACATTCCTGCATCACCTGGCCCAATAGGTACAGGGATCCGCAGATTACAGCTGGTGGCTCAGTGAGGTTTTTCGGCTTGAGCAACTGAGCCCGAAGAGCGGAGAGATTGGGCAGTGCCCGTGCCGAGGCGAGATGAGGCTGCAGAGTCTGGGCTAGCTGAGCAAGTTGCTCGGGATCCGTCCCAGAGTGGCCGGCAATTGGCAGGGCAAAAAAGCAATCTCCCGGCCGCAGCAGGGTGCTGAGAATGCCCTGGACATCCTTGGTGGTGAGGATGCCCATATACCAGGTGAGGGGGCCAGGTTGATACTTATCCAGATAGCGACGGAGAGCCTGGGCAGCGGGTAAGTTGTGGGCTCCGTCCATCAGCAACTGACGGGATCCAATCTGCACCCGCTGTAAGCGCCCCGGCCAACGGGTGATGGCAAATCCTTTTTCGACAGCGGCATCCGGGATCCGCCAGCCCTGTTGCTGTAGGGTTTCTACAACGGCAAGGGCTACTGCTGCATTGGTGAGTTGTACATCGCCGCTGAGGGGCAAGGTGAGGAGCTGCCCTCGCCAGTGGACGGTTTGAGGCTCTGACCATCGCAGAGGTTCGACCATCTTCAGGGGGCTTCGCAATTGCTCTGCCTTGGCTCGGATAACTGCTGTGACCTCTGGAGTTTGGGGTGCGCACACTGCCGGGATCCCTGGCTTGAGAATACCCGCCTTTTCAGAGGCAATTTGGGGAAGGCTGTTGCCCAAGCGCTGCCAATGATCCCAGCCGATGGAGGTGATAGCCGTTACCACTGGCTCGATCCCAGCATTGGTAGCATCCAGCCGCCCCCCCAGGCCCACTTCTATCACTGCCACATCCACCTTTTGCCGGCGGAAGTACAGCCAAGCGGCAGCGGTGATAACCTCAAACTGGGTGGGAGAAGCCTCGTCAGGGGCATAGGTTTGTAGGCAGTCTCGCACCTGGGCCAGCGCTTGGCTCCAGTCGTTGGCGGAAATGTATTCCCCGTTCAGCCAAATCCGTTCCCGCCAGTCCACCAAATGGGGAGAGGTGTAGCGGCCCACACGATAGCCTGCCGCCCACAACACGTGGCTGACCCAGGCACAGACGGATCCCTTGCCGTTGGTACCGGCTACATGGATGGCCGGGATCCCAGCTTGGGGCTGTCCTAGACGCTGCAGCAAGACTTGCATGCGTTCCAGACTGAGATCCACACCAAAATGGCCCAGGGACTCCAGAAAGGCCGGCCAATCCCAGTCTGGGATCTGGGACAGGGTTAGGGACAAGTTGCTCTGGTTCAAGCAAAGACTCCGTCTTGCCAGGGTAGGTGAGATTTGGGATTTTTTCTAGGGATCAACAATTCTAGAGGTTCACTACAAAAGCGTCACGGATGCCCGGCTGCTTGAGCACCTCTTCCAGGATCCCATCCGGCAGGGGATCGTCCAAGCTGAGCACCATGACTGCATCGCCGCGGATGATCTTGCGCCCCACCTGCATGCTGGCGATGTTGACATTGTAGGCTCCCAGCAAGGTGCCAATCCGTCCGATGATTCCCGGCATATCCCGGTGCAGGGTCATCAGCATGTTGGCGGAAGGGGGCACATTCACCGGGAACTCGTCGATCTGGGTAATCCGCACCTCTCGCTCCCCAATCAACGCCCCCGAAACCGAGCGGATCCCATTGGGGCCGTGGGCAATCAACGTCAGGGATCCGGAATAATCTTTCAAAGAGGGATCTCGGGTTTCCACCACCCGGATGCCCCGTTCTTTGGCCTCAATGGAGGCGTTGACGTAGTTGACCCGCTCCCGCAGCGCCAGCGTCAAAAGCCCTTTGAGGGCGGCAATGACGATCGGCTGACCATCTTTTTCTGCCAGATCTCCCTGCAGGCGGATCTCCAACTGGTTGACGCGATCCCCCGCCAATTGGCCAACCAAGTTGCCCAGGGTTTCGGCCAAGTCCAGGTAGGGTCTGAGGTTTTGCAGCACCTCTGCCTGTAGGCCGGGGATGTTCACGGCAGAGCGGGCCGGCAGCCCCAGCAACACATCGCGGATCTGCTCGGCCACATCAATGGCCACATTCACTTGGGCTTCTTCGGTGGAGGCCCCCAAGTGGGGAGTGAGCAGGACTTCTTTGCCCAGGGAAAACAGCGGGGAGTCCTTCAGGGGCTCATTGGCAAATACATCCAAAGCCGCTCCGGCAATTTGGCCGGATTTCAGGGCTTCGTACAGGGCTTGTTCATCCACCAAACCGCCACGGGCGCAGTTGATCAGGCGGGCAGTCGGCTTCATCATGCGGAAGGTTTCGGCGTTGAACAGGTTGGTGGTTTCAGGGGTTTTGGGAATGTGCAAGGTGATGTAGTCGGATTCCTGGACCAAAGTTGTGAAGTCCACCAGGCGTACCCCCAGTTGCTCGGCCCGCTCCACGGACAGATAGGGGTCATAGGCCAGCAGCTTCATCCCCATCGCCTTGGCAATCTGGGCCACATGGGATCCAATCCGACCCAATCCGACAATCCCCAGCGTTTTTTTGTAGACTTCTACGCCGACAAACTCTTGCCGATTCCACAGGCCCGACTTCAGAGAGGCATTGGCATCGGGTATGTGGCGGGAGAGGGCCATCATCAAGGCAATGGCGTGCTCGGCAGCGGCAATGGTGTTGCCCTCTGGGGAGTTGACCACCAGGATCCCGGCTTTGGTTGCGGCGGGCACATCGATGTTGTCAACGCCAACGCCCGCCCGCCCGATGATTTTTAAGTTCGTCCCCGCCTCGATTACCTCTCGGGTAACCCGTGTACCAGAGCGCACCATGATGGCATCGTAGTTGGGGATGACCGCGATCAACTGCTCTGGGGTGAGCTGGGTTTGCACATCCACCTGAGCGACTTGGGAGAGAATGTCGATCCCCGCCTGATCGATGGGATCTGTGACGATGACTCTGGGCATAAGCAGCGTTAGTCCAGTGGGATGGAGGGCAACAGAAGTAGGGGAACAGATTACCCAAAAAATTGGGTCTAAAGCTCCGTCCTACCGCTACGCAGTTCGCCTTGGCCTCAGGAAGCTGCAGGAGGGCTTTAATGCTATGGTCATCCTTAGCGGCAGGGTAGTCAACCGCTCTGTTCAAGCAAGCGGGCTATAGGCCTTAAGCCCAGCAGTGCGAAGGCCAACGAAGACACGCTGTGAATATTCTGGTCGTCAATGCCGGTTCCAGCAGCCTCAAATCCTCCCTATTTCTGACGGTTGAGGGAAGGGTGGAGGCCACGCCCATCTGGCAAGCCCAGGTGGATTTCACCTACAAGCCGGGGGAGGCCCTCATCCAGACTCGTCGGCGAGGCGGTGGGTGGGAATCTTTTCCCTCCGCTTCACCTGAGGGAGGGATCGGCCAACTGGCCCCGCTGTTTCAAAGCCTCTGGCAAGGGGAGGGATCCCTGCTCCCGCAGGCGGCTGAGATCGGCGGCGTCGGCCATCGGGTGGTGCATGGGGGATCCCTGTACCGGCAGCCCACCTTAATTACGCCGGAGGTGGAGAGGGCGATTGAGCAATTGATCCCCTTGGCCCCAGCCCACAACCCTGCTGCGCTGGCTGGCATCCGTCTGCTAAGGCAACTGTTGCCGGGGATCCCTCAGGTGGCCGTTTTCGACACCGCCTTCCACCAGCAAATGCCTCTGGCCGCAGCCCTTTACCCCCTTCCCTACGCTTGGGCTGAACAAGGGATCCGCCGCTACGGGTTTCATGGCATCAACCACGAGCATTGCGCCCGTCGCGCTGCCGAGATCTTGAACCGACCCCTGGAGGAGTTGCGGCTGATCACCTGTCACCTGGGCAACGGCTGTTCGTTGGCGGCTATTCGCGGGGGCAGAAGCGTGGATACCACCATGGGCTATACCCCTCTGGAGGGCTTGATGATGGGATCCCGGTCGGGGTCAGTGGATCCGGGCATTTTGATCCATCAGTTGCGCCAGGGCATGAGCGTGGATGAACTGGATCGGATCTTGAACCGAGAATCGGGGTTGAAGGGCGTTTCCGGCCTGAGCAGCGATATGCGGGTTGTGTTGGAGGCAATGGAGGCAGGCCATGCCCGGGCGGAGCTGGCTTTTGAGCTGTTTGTTCACCGTCTGCGCAGCCAGATTGGGGCGATGCTCATGAGCTTGGATCGGCTGGATGCGCTGGTGTTCTCTGGGGGGATTGGGGAAAACTCAGCGCCGGTGCGGGCGGCAGCCTGTGCAGACCTAGGTTTTTTAGGGATCCAGATCGACCCGGTTTTGAATGCCGGATCCCCCCGCAACTGCGATATCAGCACTTCGGATGCTCCGGTGCGGGTTCTGGTGATCTCAGCCCAAGAGGACTGGGCCATTGCCACAGCTTGCCAAAACCTTTTGCAAGGGGAATAGACGAAGGATTCCAGGCTGCTTCTCGCCAGGTTCTCTCCTTTCCGCCCGCTGGCTTGGTGGAGACAAACTCTAGACAATAAGCTCAAAAAAAGAAGACCTTTTGGAGTGGAGGAAAACCATGCAGCGAAGGCATGAACGGATCCCAGTGCTGGTGCTGCTGAGCAGTGTTCTGGTGGGGTGTGGGGGCACGACCGGCAGCAGCGATCTTCTGCCCCTGCCGCCTCCCATACCTGCTCCATCCCTCACCATTACTGATCTCTCTCCGCGCACCGTCTCGGTGGGGCAAACCCCGACCTTTGTGGTGTCTTTTCGGGTAGAGGCCCCTGCCGGGATCCGGGGTTCCAACGCCTTTTTGGCTTCCGTCACCACCCCACTGGGCAATTTCGTAACCCTGGGAGCTTTTGATGCTGCTCAGTTGCCCGGCTGCTTCGTTGGGGCGACCACCTGCACCGTTACAGGGCTGACCCTGACCCAGAATCGCTTTACCCTCACTCAAACGGGATCCCATCAGCTCACCATCAGTGTGTTCGATCGGCAGGAGCGGCTGGGCAGCGGCAGTTTCACATTTACCGGAGTGCTTTGAAAACGGTTTGGATAAAGACACAGAGGATACTAGTCTTGCAGGATCCCCAGAAACTCAAAACTCACTCTAGGCCCTATCTCTCAGGTGGATTTCTGAGGCTTCCGGCCAAGGGATCAGGCCACCTCGGTCAAACTTGAACGGCCTCGCCGTTCCTGAGGAGATCGAGTTTTGTTGCTTCAAATCGGGTGGGGATAAAGTCGAGTATGTAGTCACTCTAAACATCATGGTCTAAACATCATGAATGAAACCTTTCCGTCTGGCTCCCCTCTCCCTCTGGAAGAGGAGCTGAGGGTGGTCGCGGAAGCGGCGCGGAGCGTTTGGGCACGGTCTCCAGCAGGAATGTAACTCGGAGATCCCAACTCAGGTGATCCGGATCAGCGCAAGCCTTTGGTCAGGGGAGTAGGTTATAGTTATCCAAAAAGATAACAATTTTGACGAAAAAGACATCTTCTGCTTTTCCCAAGCTGACCTTTGGATATGCTGAAGCCGATCTAGGGAATGGAGGCGCTGAACTGTGGAGAATGGGATCGTGTGTCAACTCACTTTAGAATGGACCGAGGCCGACCGGCGCCGATCGCAAACGGTTTCGCCTGTCCCCTCTAAGCTGGTTACCATTGGACGGGATCCCAGCTGTGATGTGGTGCTCAATGACCCAACTCGCTCGGTCTCAGGAGTTCACGCCGGGCTTTATTGGGATCCCAAAACCTTAAACTTTCACATTCGCAACTTAACTCGGGATCGTTTGCCTCCTAAGCAGCCCAACCCCGTCTGGGTGAATGGCCGAAAAATAATTCAGGAAGAGCTTGCGCTTGAGGCCAATAGCCAAATTCAATTGGGGCGCGTTGTGCTGAGCGTGAAGTCCATAGAAGTTGCCAGGAAGAATCAGGGGGTTCCCCTCAGCCGCGGCACTTTGGACGCCCTCAAGGTTAAGTGCAGCCGCCTGGAAAACCCTCACTACCTACCCCCGGAATATCAGGGCCAGAATTGTCCCTACTGTGGGCATTTGGTTTTGAGCGCTACCTTGGTGATCCCTCCTCCAGAAGCTGGCAAAGCCCCACAACCTCCTCTCTAGAGGACCAACCCTTTCTATTCTTCTTAATTCTTCTTACAGATCCCAGTGGCTGATCCAAGTCCGTGGGGGATAGAAAAAAGGGATCCCAGACAAACCCCGAGGTGACCTGTGAGGTCGCGCTGTTCTGTGTTTTCTCAATGGCCTCTTCATGATCTTTGTAAAGGTAAGCAGAAGCTATGCAAATTCAACTGAGCTGGGAAGATCCCATCACCGAAGAACAGCAGGAGCTGATTTTTCCATTGCCTCTTGCCTTGGGCAGGGAGCTGGCCCAATTGCCACAGGAATGGCAAGGTCGAGAAGTGGCGCGGGCTGTGTTTGCCAGCCAGGAGATCTCCCGTTATCACGCCCTCGTCTATCTCGGTGAGGATGGCCAGGTCATCTATGAAGATCGCAGTGCCAACGGCAGCCGCATCAATGGGGAAAAAATCCGTCAGGCACGCCGGGTGCTCCAGGGGGGAGAAGTGGTGGAGCTTGGCCCCTACAGCATCACCGTGGGTTTGGTGTCCCCCAGGGATCCCAATGCCACCCTTCTGACCGCCACCCCTACTCTTTTGCTGGAGCCGCGCACCGAACTGATTCGCCCGGCCACCCAACCCGACACCGCATTTGAGGTTCCCCCGGCTTCCACGGTGGTTTTTGCCCCAGAGCAGCTTCCCGAGGTGCGGCCTGGCTCGGATTTTCCCCCGCCGGATTTGTTTCGAGCTGAGCAAATTGCCCTGAGCGCCCTCAAAGCCACCGGACTACCTGTGGAAGAGACCCTCTATTTGGCCTTGGGCGGCGGTATCGGCAGCTTTGTGTGGGTGGATACCCTGCGCATCTACGGGGTCAGACCGGAACACATCCGCGTCATCAGCATTGCCCGTAAACCCTACGAACGGTATGAACGGCTTTTGACCAACTGCCAGATCCCCCGCTGGAAGCGAATTCGCTCTGGCTCCGATTCTTGTCCAGACAACATTTGGGGCTGGCCTGGCTATGCTCTGCGGGATGCTTGGCGTTCCTTTTTCTCCGGCCGATTGTTGGAAGCATTCGGCTTTTTGTGGCAGGTATTTAGTGAGCCCTTGTTGGCAGATACCTATACGCCGCGGGCGGGGGATGTATTTGCCTCAATGGATCGGGAGGCAGCCCGAATTGGTTGGGAGCAAATGTTGTGTTACGGCCATATTCGCGCCATTCGCAAAACGGAGGATGGGCGATATGTGGTGGCCTATTCGGCAACGCGGCCCGGCCATACGGATCACCGTTTTATGGTGGCCAAGTATCTCCATTTGGCAACTGGATATCCGGCCATCAAGTTGCTCAACGACCTGCAGGAGTTTCGCGAAAAAACAGGAGATTTGAGATCGGTGGTACACGGCTATGAGCCTCATGATCACGTTTATGAGCAGTTGGAGAAACAAGGTGGCACCGTCCTAATTCGGGGATTTGGGATCGTCGCCTCTCAGGTGATGGAACGCCTTTACGAAGCCCGCAAAGTCAACCCCCGCATCTCGGTGGTGCATCTGAGCCGTGCGCCCAAAAGCGGTAATCGCTTCGGACGAGCCAAACGGGCAGTGGATAACCATTGGGAGTTTCAGCCCTTCAACTGGCCCAAGGGCACTTGGGGAGGAGTTCTGCGTGCCAAATTGGAAGCGGCGACCCCCCTGGAACGGCGCGAACTGCTGGAAGCTTGGGGCGGCACCACGACAGCAAGTCGGCGGAAATGGCGGCGGATCGTGCGGCAAGGGTTGCGAGAGGGCTGGTACTCGATTGTGTTCGGCAAGGTGGAGTCGGTGGTTCCCGGCGACAAGGGTAAGCCGGTAACCTACATTCGAGGTACCCACAACAACACGCAATTAAAGGTGGAGGCCGATTTCGTTATCGACTGTACGGGTTTGGTTTCGGATCCCATGACCAATCCTCTCCTCAACGATCTAATTACCCACTACAACCTGCCCCTCAATCCTCACGGGCGCTTGCATGTCTCCAACGACTTTGAGCTGGTGGAGATGCGCAACCGGGATGGGCGAATGTACGCCGCTGGGATCATCACCTTGGGCGGGCCTTATGCGCCGGTGGATACGTTTTTGGGTTTACAGTACTGTGCCCATCGCTCGGTGGAACACCTGGCCCGACTGCGGGCACCGGGGGTCAAAGGCTTAGAAGGGATCCGATCCCTGTGGCAATGGTGCAAGTGGGCCCTAAACATCAGCCCCTAGCTTGCCGACATTGGGCAACGCTCCTGGATTTTGCCGGATGTTTATGGTTATCAACGCTATTGTTGGCGACACATCATGGCTATTCCCCATCCCGTTGAACCTGGTGAGAGGGGTGTTGCGTTGATCCCCAACTCTTCTATACCAAAGGGGGACAAAGGGGGAAGGGTTGGGGGTGAGGGCCAGAAGGTTCCCTCAAACAGACTGGGAGCGACACGGATCCTGATGATCTCGATAGGCAAAACTGCTGGAGGAAAAGATGACTCCGACCCTGATTGGCCGCTGGCAAACTCGCATTTTCTTATTGGCCACCGTTGGTGTTTTGGCAAGTTTACCCTTTTATTTTGGGCTCACCGGACATGGCGGCAGCCTCACCTATTTTTGGGTATTGCTCTACGTGGGTCTGTTTGGCTGTGTTTGGGATGTCGTTTATAACTATCTGATGGGGTGGATGTGGGATCACGATTGGCCTGGGATCCTTCAGCTTTTGGCCGGCATTTGGGAAGGGCTTTTTTTGGGTACAGTCTTGAAGGTGGTGGGTCTTCCTTATATCCCAACCCAACGGTTTGACTTGGGAGATTTTATTCTCCACTACAGTGTGGTCTGGGTTTGCCTTTACCTCAGCGCTTGGGTGGTAATGCGCATTTTGTTTCCCCGCTGGCGCTTTCGCGGTGGAGAGTGGCTGGGGCCATGGCCTCGCTCTGGCAGCTAGAGAGGGGATCCACTGCCGCTAGAATCAGGCTGGGAGACCTCCCCGGATAAGTCTGTGTTTTGATCAGGTCTGTACAGGCTAAGGGGAGTTGAGACTTGTTGCTGACCCAGATTTTTGCCCCATGCAAGCCTGTACCCTGATTGCCCGCGCCAAGATCAACCTCTACCTGGAAATCCTCGGCTCCCGTCCTGACGGGTATTCAGAGGTGGCGATGGTGTTGCAGAGCATTCATTTGGCGGATCGCCTGCAGTTGAAGTGCCGTCCTCACGGGATCCACCTCACCTGCGATCGTCCAGAAGTGCCTGCAGATGCCCGCAACCTTGCCTATCAAGCCGCTGAGCTGCTGCAAAAAGAGTGTCACTCTGCCGCTGGCGTGGAGATTCACATCGAAAAGCACATTCCGGTGGCAGCAGGTTTGGCGGGGGGCTCGGCTGATGCGGCGGCGGTTTTGGTGGGGTTAAACCAACTGTGGGGGCTGGGCCTGACGGTGGGAGAGTTGCAGAGTTTGGCAGCCCGCTTGGGATCCGACATTCCCTTCTGTATCCAGGGGGGAACGCAACTGGCCACCGGGCGCGGGGAAGTTTTGGAG
This sequence comes from Thermostichus sp. MS-CIW-40, assembly GCF_054058315.1. Classification (NCBI taxonomy): domain Bacteria; kingdom Bacillati; phylum Cyanobacteriota; class Cyanophyceae; order Thermostichales; family Thermostichaceae; genus Thermostichus; species Thermostichus sp. MS-CIW-40. The sequence goes on along the minus strand of NZ_JBSSAC010000052.1, from coordinate 9,861 downwards.
CCGCTGGCCGATTGGGAAGGGATCCCTGTGCTGCTGGCCAAGCCCAAGCACCTGGGGGTTTCCACCGCCTGGGCCTATCAAGCCTTTCGTTCTCGTCAGGGGAGCTTGGGAGGGGATGCTCTACCCAAACCCACACTGCCCACCTTGCCGCAGGCGTTGGCGGCTCTCAGCCGTCAGGATCCGCCGGCGTTAGCCAGGAGTTTGCGCAATGACTTGGAACAGGTGGTTTTGCCGGAGTACGCGATTGTAGGGGAACTGCGCCAAGCTCTTCTCTCGGCGGGGGCCCTGGGATCCCTGATGTCGGGGTCGGGGCCAACGGTCTTCGGAATCATGCCCAGCCTGGAGCTGGCCGCCCAAGCGCGCGACACCCTGCGTCGCCAGTTTCAAGATGTGGAGTTTTGGGTGACGCAGTTTGCCCCCACCGGGATTCTGCTGCAGCCGGATCCCTGTAGCCTCAGCCCCACCTAGGGTGTTGGCTGGATTGGCCGGATATGGGATCCCCACCTGACCTTCTCTATCCTCCCCTCCAGTTGACCAAAAAAACTGGGTTACAAGCCCCGCCCTTCTAGGGCGGCTTTTGTAAGATGCTATTAGACAGGAAAGGCAACTTTGCATGTACCTTGTCCGCAAGCTCAAGCTAGGCGTCTCAGAGCAACTGCAGCTGTTGAGCAGGGCAGCAGGCGAGCTGTACTCAAAGGTGCTCGTTCACTTTTGGCGGGTTGTCCGCAAGAAGGGACTGTGGTTGAAACCTTCCACGCTAATGCGGTGGTTTCCCAACGACCCTGAGAATACACTTCATGCTCACAGTGCAGACGCGGTAGTGCAAAGCTTCTTTGCCTCTCTCAAGTCCTGGCGGGAACGCCGCAAAACCGACCCCAACGCCCGTCCACCTCGACGCCGTCGGTACTTCTACAAAGTCCAGTGGAAATCTTCAGCCATCCAAGTCGTCAATGGGAAGCTGCGATTGTCGAACGGGAAAGGCAAGGAGCCCCTGATTGTTAACTGGGCTTGGGATACGCCTGTTTGGGTAGAGATGGGCTGGGATGGCCAGCAGTATGAGCTGAGGGCTTGCTACAAGGTGGGGGATACGCCGCCGGAAGAAGAGGGGGAAGAGAGCAACGTTGCCGCTGTGGATTTGGGTGAGATTCACCCCGCAGTCGCTCATGAGGGGGGACAAACCTACATCGCCAATGGCAGGCTGCTGCGCTCCAAAAGGCGCTACCAGAACAAGCTGCAGGGCAAGCTAGCTCGACTCCTGGCGCGCAAAAAGCGGGGGTCTCGGCGGTGGAAGCGGCTAGTTCGCTCTCAACGTTTGCAGCTCAAGAAGCTACACCACCAAATCCAAGACATTCTGCACAAGCAGACGACCAGACTGGTCTCCACGCTCCACGAGCGAGGCGTGCAGACAGTTGTGATTGGCGACCTTCGGGATATCCGGATGTCTGCCAACTACAACAAAAAGGCGAATCAGAAGATCCACCAGATGTTGCATGGTCAAGTCCGGCATCTCATCACCTACAAAGCTGAGCGGTTGGGGATGAGAGTGGTACTGCAAGATGAGCGGTACAGCTCTCAGGAGTGTCCTGTTTGTGGACAGAGAAACAAGCCCAAAGGTCGTGTGTACAGGTGTGGGTGTGGGTTTGAGTTCCATCGGGACGGGGTGGGGGCAATTAACATCCGCAGGAAGTATCTGGGCTCCGGCCCAGTAGTTGGGGCCATGGCATCCCCCATAGGGTTGAGGTTTCAGCCTCATGCCCTGTGTAGCTCAGTCGGTAGGAGCAATTCTGCTGGCTGAGAAAGCATCCCCGTCCTTTAAGACGGGGAGTATGTCAAATAGTAGGATGAGCACCTGAACTTAACCTTGCGTTTACAGACCGCTGGCCTTAGCGGTCTAGCTACCTCTTCAGCTTTGAACCTTCCTCATGCCGCCCATCACCAAGATCCTGATTGCCAACCGGGGTGAGATCGCCCTGCGCATCATCCGCACCTGTCAGGAAATGGGGATCCGAACTGTGGCCGTTTACTCCACTGCGGATCAGAACTCCCTGCACGTCCAACTGGCGGACGAGGCTGTTTGCGTAGGAGATGCCCCGGTGGCCAAAAGCTACCTCAACATTCCCAACATCATCTCGGCAGCCCTCACCCGCGGGGCCACTGCCATTCATCCGGGCTATGGGTTCTTGGCGGAGAATGCCAAATTTGCCGAGATGTGTGCCGACCACAACTTGATCTTCATCGGCCCCTCGCCAGAGGCGATGCGCAAGATGGGCGACAAGGCCACGGCCCGCGAGACCATGCAAGCGGTGGGGGTGCCGACGGTGCCGGGCAGCCGCGGGTTGATCACCTCTGAGGAGGAGGCAGTGAAGCTGGCGGAGAAAATCGGCTACCCCGTGATCATCAAAGCCACCGCCGGTGGCGGGGGGCGGGGTATGCGGGTGGCGCGGGATGCCCAGGAGCTGCTGAAGATGCTGCGCACCGCTCAGGGGGAAGCCCAAGCAGCCTTTGGCAACGGCGGGGTTTACTTGGAGAAGTTCATCGAGCGCCCCCGTCATGTGGAGTTTCAGATCTTGGCGGATAGCCAGGGCAATGTGGTGCATCTGTACGAGCGGGATTGCTCCATTCAACGGCGGCATCAAAAGCTGTTGGAAGAGGCCCCCAGCCCGGCTTTGACTGCAAGCTTGCGCGCCCGCATGGGAGCAGCGGCGGTGAAAGCGGCCAAGGTGGTGAATTATGTGGGGGTGGGCACGGTGGAGTTTTTGCTGGACAAAAATGGCCAGTTTTACTTCATCGAGATGAACACCCGCATCCAGGTGGAGCATCCGGTTACTGAGATGGTGACCGGGCTGGATCTGATTGCCGAGCAGATTCGCATTGCCCAAGGTCAACCCCTCACCTTTCGCCAGAAGGATGTGGAGTTGCGGGGCCATGCTATCGAATGCCGCATCAACGCCGAGGATCCCAAGCAGCAGTTTCGGCCTTGCGCTGGCACGATCAGTGCCTATTTGCCCCCTGGGGGGCCGGGGGTGCGCATGGATTCCCACATCTACACCGACTACACCATTCCCCCCTACTACGATTCGCTGTTGGGCAAGCTGATCGTCTGGGGGCCTAACCGGGCAGCAGCCATCCGCCGCATGCAGCGGGCTTTGGGGGAATGCGCCATCACTGGGGTGCCCACCACGATCCCTTTCCACCAGCAGATCCTGCGCCACGAGGCTTTTTTGCGGGGCGAGGTGTACACGGATTTCATCACCCAACACCTGCTGCCCGGCCAGTAGCCATCGACTCTCAGGTCGGGATCCCTCTCTGGACAGCAGCTGGCCACAAGTTGAGGATAAAGTTAAGGGCTAGCAGAGGGATGGAGGTGGCAGGATGAGGGAGCCTCGATCGGGCTGGGCTCAGGAGACCCATCCCCAGAGTCAGCCGACTGGCCCTGTTCCCAGCCTCAGCCATCTGGCGGCGCAATTTTTGCAGGAGCGGCAGCGGGATCTGGCCCCGGCTAGCCGCCGCACCTATCGCATCGCTCTGGAGCAGTTTGCCAAAACTTGCCCGGTGCCGCTGCCCCAGGTGCAGCCTGTCCACGTTCAGTCCTTTTTGAACAGCTTGAAAGGGCGACCATTCCAAAGCCGCTCCGGCCAGCGGATCCACCCGCCCGCCTCTCCGGCCACCTACAACCTGAAGCGGTTGGCCTTGCAGCAATTTTTTGAATGGGCCAGCCAACGGGGCTACCTTCAGGATCCCCTGCCCACTCAAGCCATTCGACCTGCCCGCCTACCCGCTCGTTTGCCTCGCGATCTGGATCGGTTGTTGTTGCAGCGGGTGTTGCAGCGGGCCCAAAACCATTCTCTGCGCTACGCGGCTTTGATTCGCCTGATGCTGGAGTGCGGGCTGCGGGCCCAGGAGCTGTTGGACTTAACCGTTCAAGATTTTCAAATCAGCCCTGAGGGATCCCTGTTGGAAGTGCGCTGTGGCAAGGGGAGTAAACCTCGCGCTGTGGCAGTAGGGGATCCCCTCTCCGAGCTGTTGCAGCAGTATCTGAGCCAAGAACGGGGCCCGTGCGCGCCGACGGATCCCTTGTTTGTTTCCCAATCTCGCTGCTTGGCCTACCGAGGCCGCCCCCTGACCTACGATGGCCTGCGCCACATTGTTCTCAAGCTCACCGAGCCTGAGCCAGGACATCAAACCCCTCACCAGTTTCGCCACAGCTTTGCCACCTTGCTGCTGGATCGTGGCGTTGCCCCTGAGCATATCCAGCACCTGCTGGGCCATACAACTGCCGCCATGACGATGCGCTACACCCAGCGGGCCAACTTGAGAGCAGCCATCGCCCGTTCCCGCGAGATCTTAAATCAGGGCTTGGTTTAGGGATCCCTGGCTGTACTATGGCCTCTGTCGTTTCCAGTGAGACAGACGCGGATTGCTCGCAGAAAGAGGGATCCCCAAAAAGAGATCAAGGATCCTCAAGGACGGACAAACCTGACTAAGGTGGTTGGAATGACCTGAAAACAACCGATAACCAATGGGTTATTTCAAGTTACACGCTGGAGAGGAATGTAGAGCACATGCTCTCTCCCCTTGCCAATGGGCAACTGCGGCCCAAGACTGGCCTTCTGTTGTCCCAACCAGATGATCAGGTTTTTGTTCTCAGGATAGTATTCCAAAACATACTTGATGAAGTCATCAATTGTACATGGCTCGTTGAAACCTCCCATCCACTGATGAAAGTGGCTATGCACTTCGCTGGCTATAGTAATCAGGTTGGAAAGATTTGCTGCAATCTTTGGATAGTGCGCTTCAGAGTAGAGATGGTGAACCGTTAGGCTACTGGCTGTTTTTCGAGTAACTCTACAGAGATTTTTATCCCTTCTTCTTGCAAGCTCTTTTGCTCTTTCTATCTGCCTTTGTCTATCCTGGATTGTCTTGACGATTGCCTGAATCTGGGGTTCAATGCGTTCGCCAACATCTCGACACCAGTCTTTTCTGTGGTTTTGCTTGAGGATTTCTACCATAATCTTGGCAAGCTCATAGATGCCTCGCAAAGAGAGGTAGACAGTGTCGTCGTTGCCAAAGCGTGTGTAATGAACGTCTTTGATGAGTTTACTTTGTTTTGATGCAATCTCAAGCGCTTTCTTAAGGTAATCAGTTCGAGTTCCAAAGATCGTCACAACATCTTGAAGAGATAGCCAAAACTGATCTTGTCTTCTGACCAGAGAGGAGCTGTTTTCGAGGATCCTATGATCCACCAGAGCCTTCTGCCTCTTGCGATACTCTTCCTTGAACCAATTCCTAATGCTTGTGCTAATGCTTGTGTCTGTAGAGTACTTACGACCTTGCTCTGACCTAGACCTTAAAAAGGATAAAATGGCGTAAGCACCAGACTGCGTGTATTCTCTCAGCCCCGAACTTTTGTTGATAACGCGATAGTCTTTACCTTCCACCAGTTCCCACTCATCATCAGGGATACTGTCAAAGTAGGCTTCAATCTCCCTGAGTTCCTCAAGGCTGATACCCAAAAATTCGGCGAGCTTGTTTGAAGAAACATAGACTATAGCCATTTCTCAAATTTCTCCGTAAGGCTTTTGTAGAAGAGAGTCAATCGCTGGAAAATTTTGTCATCCCCGGTTGGAGAATCGGGATGGTAGATCTTGCTCAGGCGATAAAAGGCAGCTTTGATGTCCTCATTGGTAGCTCGATCGGGGTCAAGTCCAAAAACCCGCCATGGCAAGTCGTACTTGAAGATGTTGATCCCGTTGATGCAGCCATACCCCTCTTCCCCCTCTTCGTTGGGAAGGATCCCGATGTGCTGACGATAAATGCGCTCCAAATCGTCTATGTTGGATAAGCTCAGCTTGCCCATGCCGCTGGTTGCCAGTTTGAAGCTGGCTGACTTTCTCAGCTCGGCTGCGTTTTTAACGCCAAAGTGGTTGTAAATCGCTTTCTGCAGCTCTTTGACAGACAACCGAGGCGGTGGCTGTAGCTGCCTGACCACAAACCGCGCAAAATTCTCCAGGAGTTCCTTAGAGATGCCGTAGGTATCGGAAAGGCGCTGGATTTCTGCAGCAATCGCCCCTTGCGGATCGGGCTTGGTCTCTTCTCTTGAGGTTGCCCTAGTTGTTTTTGGTTTTGTGCTGGCGGCTTTTTTGGGCATGGCTTCCCCTCAAGTCAGTGATGCCAAGTGTAGATCCGCACAAAACTTATAGGCTGTCTGTGAATTTATTTGCACAATGATGCAGACAGTCTTAGGTCAGTGTAACAATGTTGCCGGTACCTGTAAAGCTTTGCACCACATAAGCTTCGCCATACCGATGCCCAGTTGGATGGCTTGGTGTGGGGAGCAGATCCGCACTGGGCGGCCCCGCAGGCGAATCTCGCCAGCATCCGGCTGGTAGAGGCCCGCCAGCATGTTCATCAGGGTGGTTTTCCCGGCGCCATTCTCCCCCCGGAGAGCGTAAATCTCCCCGGCCCGTAGTTCAAAGTCCACGCTAGAGCGCCCCCAGCTTGCCTGTTCGGTTGAGTTCCCCCGCCAGGATCCCTACCAGACAGGCTCTCTCATAAAAAGGCTGATCATAAATGGAAGGCTCTCTGAAGAAAGAGGTACACAGGTTGAGTACCACCTTTCCTTGGCAGTGAACGTATTTCCGGCTACTTTTCAGCGCCAACTTGGGGCCGCCCCTTCAGCTTTTGGGGATCAGTCGCTTCGGACAGGCAGCACGGATATGGGATTCGCTCAGGTCGGGCATGAGAGCCAAGGCCCGCTGAGCATCAATTTGCGCTTCGCACACTGCCTCCAGTACCTGCTCAGCCATCAAGGAAAGGGGCATATCGGCGGTTTGCTCGGGATCGGTATCCACGGAAATTTGTCGGACTCTCACAGGGGGGGGTGGTAACACCGGCGGAGCTGCCTGCGGGGATAGGGTGGTGGAAGTGCCCACCTCCAACTGCGCTTCTGCCAGGGCCACACCGTGCCCCACTATCAGTAGGGATCCCAGCAGCAGGGGCCATCCTAGCCTACGACCCCCTCTGCCGAACTGAGTTGGATACTTCTGCCATTGCTCCAGACCGCTGATGTTCTCGGCCCTGTTGAGCCTGTTGCCGAGCATGTCACCTCTCCAAAACCACCCCTTTGCTCAAGATATCCAACACAGTTTGAATTTGCAGTAGGCTAGCGTTGGCTTTCCAAATAGCGCTCACCCGTTTCCAAACTTTGCCTGCTGTAGCTTCCATGGCCCGTCTATCCCAAGAACTAGCCCGGCTTTCCTGCCTTCCCGATAGCCCAGAGCAGCCCAAACTCCCTCCGGAAGGGTCGATCTGCATCGAAGACATCCTGGAACTGGCGGGCGAGCGCAGCTTTGGATTCTTTTTGGCAGTGCTCTCTTTCCCTTCTGCTCTGCCGCTGCCAGCTCCCGGCTATTCCACTCCCTTTGGTGTGTTCATTGTGTTGCTGGCCCTTCAACTGGTGGCAGGGCGAACCACCCCTTGGCTGCCGAAATGGGTGTTGCAGACCTCTGTTGAACGGAAGCAATTTCAAAAGTGGGCGCAGGCCGGGATCCCGTGGCTGCAGCGGATTGAAAAGATTGCCCGTCCCCGCTGGCGGCAGCTCTGCACCACACGGCTTGGCCAAGTCTGGCTGGGCACCTGGATTGGCTTGATGGGGATTTCCATGATCATCCCCGTTCCAGGCACCAACACTCTGCCGGCGATGGGGGTTTTCGTCACCGCCTTTGGGCTTTTGGAAGAAGACGGGATCCTGTGCAGCTTGGGATCCCTGATCTGTGTGGCAGGAGGACTGCTGACCACTTCCATTTTGATCGGCCTGTGGTGGGGGGGAACAACCCTCTTGGATTGGCTGGGGAGATAGCCGTGCCGACACCACTTATGATTCCGGCCTTGCACCGGTTATCGGGATGTCGGGGCCAGCGCCAGATCCTGAGTGAGGCGCAACTCGATCACCTGATTGGGATCCAGCACCACCACCTGTGGTGCCGTTACATTGCCAATTACCGCTCCGGCCACCCCCGCCCCCAGCACTTCTTCTGTGGCAATGGCATTGTCTCCGGTTACCAAGCCGAGAATGGCGCCCGCTGCCGCGCCGATGGCTGCATCCTGAATGATTTTGCCTGTGGTGGTGTAGCGGGGATCCTTGACATCGTGGATGATGTCTGACTGGGCAGCCAAGGGGAACAGTTGGTTGTTGACAATGATGCTTTCCGCCACAAAACGGGTGCCCCCTGGGGCTGGCTCAAAGCGGCCATCCACCCGCGAGCCAAAAGGCACCAGAATATCCCCCTGGGCGTTGCGAATCGGGTTGCGGACGATCAAAGACATGGGCCGGGTTTCGTTGGGGGCAATGAAGAGGCGCTCGTTGAAGGGGGTGGTGGTTTGCATCAAGGTGCCCGCCGCCAGCGTGGAAAGGCGCAGGTCAAAGCCTGGCTGGGAACCGGAGGGCAAGCCCCCTGGGTTTTGTGCCACCAAGGATCCCCGGCTGAGCATGGCCTGGTGGGTGAAGGCTGCTACCTCGGCGCGAGTGGCGGGACGGTTGGGTTCCAAGAGCATCGGGTCTGGATAATTGACGATCAACCCGGCGCGGTTGGCCGCCGCAATTTGTGCCAGGGCCCAATTGGGGATGGCTGCCGCATCTCGGTAGCGGCTGAAGAGATCTCCGGGCTGAGCGGCTGGGATCGCTCCCGTGTTGCCAATGGCGTTGGTCAAAACCACCAGCGCTTCGGTGCGGGTAACGGGCTGTTCAGGACGGAAGGTGCCATCGGGAAAGCCTGCCACCAGGTTGTTGGCTGCTGCCGTCGAGATGGCGCTGGCTGCCCAGTGGGTGGGGGGCACATCCCGGAAGCCGATGAAAGTACCGGAGGTATTGCGGAGGCGGAAAGCGGTATTGACAATGGTGGCAAACTGAGCGCGGGTAACCGGCTCATTGGGGCGGAAGGTGCCATCGGGGAAGCCGTTCAACACTCCCTGAGCGGAGAGGGTCTCAATGTAGGCTTGGGCCCAGTGACCAAAGGTGTCGCGGAAAGGGGCGGCCATGGCCACCTGGCAGTGGATACCCAAGACAGCTCCCGATAGGAGTATGCCTGCTGCACGTGGATTTAAAAGAGAGGGAAACATCGTTCATTCACCGAGTTGTCGTAGCGCCCATTGCTGGGTCGATGGCTACTTTTATTCTGGCTATTTCCTCAGTGATGACAATGGCGGAAACCCTTGCTCTGAGGTAATTTGAGCGTTTCTAACCTAAGATTTGCAGCAAAACGCAACTGCAGAGGATTGATAAGGAAACCCCTAAATCTCTGTCGCGTCAGCTAGAAATCGCAGGAGCCCCGCACTGTACCCGTAGGGTCAGTGTCGGGAGGAAAGCGCTTTGATGAAGTACAATGAACTTATGAGCCAAGTCCTGACCATATCCTGCAAGCTCAAGGTGTCCCAGTCGCAAGCCGCTAAATTGGACGCGACGATGGATGCCTTTGTGCAGGCACTGAACTGGGTCAACCAGAACACGCCGGAGAAGATCGTCAATGCGGTCAAACTGCAATCCCTTTGCTACTACGAGATTCGCGCCCGATTCGGCTTGTCCAGTAACTTGGCCCAACAGGTCTGCAGACGGGTGGCAGGCGCTCGCAAAGTGGCGAGACAGCGCAACCGTCCAGTTAAAGAGTTCAAGCGTGGGTTCGTTACCTACGACGCACGTATCTTTTCATTCCGCGAGAAAGACTGGACGGTGTCGCTGACCACGGTGGAAGGGCGAGAGCGCTTTGGACTGGCCATTGGTAACTACCAGCGTGGGATGCTGGCTGGCTCTAACCCCAAATCGGCCACCCTAGTCCAGCGGAAGGATGGCTCCTACTACATCCAGAT
>NZ_JBSSAC010000051.1:0-19820 GCF_054058315.1 Thermostichus sp. MS-CIW-40 | reverse complement strand
AAACAGAAAGATCAACTGGTAGTAATCCGTACTGAACATATTATACATTATTTTCAGTATAGTTGAGCTTATTATTGACTAGAGTCATGCTCCTTTCGATTTCATCAGAGAGATCCTCTGCCCAAATCTCGATTGACAGCTTTTCCCGGCGACACCTACCCCAGCCACCAGAGACCCCCCTCTGAGGGGAGAAGGCTCTGAGCCACAGACCTCCGACTGAAGTCAGAACAGGTTGTAGGAGCCATCAGGGTTAACCGCAACTGTCACTCAGGCGGGCAAAGCTGCCAACTCTGAGCTAAGTCCACATCTTTCTTGTACACAATCGATCATACAAAATCGATTAGGACGACTCAGAGAAGGGATCCCCGACTTAACAAAATGATATCCCCACTCAATCCTGGACGAAAATCAATATTTTTAATTAGCACGATAGCTTTTTATTAAGAGAGGCAAAATTGTTATCAATTCAAAAATAATTCTTGACATCTTTTCAACTTTCACCGCTCATCGACTCCTGGATCATCGGCGCAGTGAGGGGGGCACTTCCAGGCCGTGGGCTTCCATGAGGTCGGCTTGGCCCATCAGGTGGGCTGGGGATCCCTGGGCCCAGATCCGCCCTTGATCCAACAGGATGACCTGATCGCACACCTCCAGGATCAGCTCCAGATCGTGGGAAGCCAGCAGAAAAGTGTGGGCGGCCTGTTGCAAAAAAACTATCAACCGGCGCCGGGCTCGCAAATCGAGGTTGGCTGTCGGCTCATCGTAGAGCACCAACTGGGGCTGCATCGCCAGGATCCCGGCAATGGCAACCATGCGCTTTTCCCCACCAGAGAGGTGATGGGGGGGACGATCGGCCAAATGGAGGGTGCCGGTCATCTGCAGGGCGGCCTGAACGGCAGCCGCAATCTCCGCCTCAGGACGGGCCAAATTGCGCAGTCCGAAGGCCACATCTTCGGCCACCGATGGGGCAAACAGTTGGTCGTTGGGATCCTGAAACACCAACCCCACCTCAGGGCGAAACTGGCCGGGCCGCAGCGGCTGGCCAAACAAACTCACCTGGCCAGAGCAGGGGGGCAACAGGCCGCAGAGGGTGAGGAACAGGGTAGTTTTACCCGCGCCATTGGGGCCGATCACCCCCAGATGTTGCCCAACCTCGACCCGTAGATCCAGCCCTTGCAGCACCGGCGGATGACCGGGATAAGCTGTCCACAATTGGTTCACCTCCACCGCCGGCACCGGGTTCATAGCAAAGCTAGGGCATCCGCACGTCTTTCCAGCGCTCCTGGGTGGCCGTGGGGGTAAGTTGCAAGGTGGGCACACTGGGGCTGGTCAGGTCAATGTGGACGATGTCGTCGGGCGTACACTCGCAGTAGCGGCGCAGATCCCGCATTTGGTTGAGGGTCTGAATTTGCAAGGGCAAGCGGTCGGAAATCGGCCCCAGGTAGACGTTGCCCAGCTCAGTATGCAGGGTGATCCCCGCTCCAGATTGCCAATCCACTGCCCTGATCTGAATTTCAGACTGCTGTAAAGCCCTGAGCAACAGCGCCCATTGCTCTGGGGTGTGGTTCTCCCAGCCCAGCAGCTCCAGCTCAGGCCAAGACTTGGGGGAACGGTAGGGATCCGGAGACAGCCAGTTGCCCTGGACATCCACCCAGCCCATCTGGTCGCCCCATCGCGCGCGCGCCACAGGTTGCCGTTCTCGCACCTGGACGATTACCCCCACCGGCAGCAGCCGTCGCTGCACCTGGACGCTTTCGATGGGAGAGGGGCGGGTCGGGGATCCCAGCAAAGCCCTTTCCAAAACAGCCGGTTGCACCTGCCAAATGTTGAGGGGATACTGCAGGGGCAATTGTGCCCGTATCCAGGCGGGATCGACCCAGTGGGCACCCTTTACCTGAATCTGTTCTGGCTGACGAATTTGCCAGTGGGGCTGCCGTAGGCCCAGCACCAGCAGCGCCAAGAGGGTCATCGAACCGGTCAGGCGCCAGGATCCCTGCCAGAATCGGCTGCGCCGTTGCCGACGCAAAAGCTGCCTACGCTGCAGGATTTGTTCACGGTTGGGAGCAGCCAGGAGTGCCATGGATCCCCCTTCACCCCATCACGGGGTATGCAGATGGGGAACATTCCGTGCTTCTACTCAACCCGCCATCTCCTGAACCTGATCCGCCCGCAGCCAAACCGTAGGGGTGGGAACAGCCCCAAACTTAATCTGCAGGTAGTCACCTTTGATATCCACGACTTCTCCGGGGGTCTCGAAAACGTAGTTGGGAATAAAAGGATCGCTTGCCTGCGCTTCTAAGCTACCCTCCAGTTTCTCGCGGATAGCCCGCACCAAGGTGCCTCGCTTAATCGCCATTGCTCCTCCTCAGTTCAGTCGCAGATTAGCCGGTTCGATAGCAGTTGTATCACGCCTGTCGCTGCTGCGAAGAGGAAAGCTGGGATCCAGCCTCTGGTTGGCTCTGACAGGGATCAACCTGAGTTTGGCTTATTTGCGTTTTAGGCTGCGGGCCATATTGCGGAAGGTATCCATGTCCGATCCCCCTTGACGGCGTGGGCTTACTCCGCTGCTGCTTGAAGCGGAGGATCCCTGCTCAACAGCAGTTTCAGGAGTTTTGGCTGCCTCTGCGGACAACTTAACTTTACCGAGGGAAGAGACCTGCTCCACCACCTCCACCTTCTCCTTACTGCCGAAATCCTGGAAGGTGTGCTTCACGATCCTGGGGGTGCGCATGTACTCGATGTTGCCAAGGGTTTTGGCTTCATCTGGGTCGAGAAAAAAAGTATTGTCGTTTTTCGCTTTCTTTGGGGTTGGCTTAGCAACAGTTTCCGGTGAGGACGTGGCCGCAGCTTTGCCGCGCGAGCCGAAAAAGCGCTTGAAGATGCCTACCATGGTCGTTTTGCCTGCAATGGGAAGGAAGTTGAGCCGAACCCTGGGCGGGCCAGCTGCCCTCGACAAGGTGAAGGCCAAGCCCAGTCATGAAATAATGTTAAGCCAACTGAGAGCGCCGTGCCCCCTTGGCAGAAGGTTTTCTGGGCCAAGTGCTTGTGGCTGCTCTGACCAGTTTGAGTTCCCCTGCTCTCCGGCCTGCTGGGCGACTGTCCTCACCCCTTTTCCCAAAACGAGAGAGCTGACCTGGGAGGATTAGACCGCCTTACGGAAGCCATCATCCAGGGGATTGTTCAGAACTAGCTCTGTAGACTCCGCACGCAGTTTAATATGACCTGCAGGTTTTTCAGCCCTAAGGCTTTGGACGAACGGGATCCCTGCCCCACAGAAGCTGCATTGCGCATTGCTAAATACAATCACTTTAAGCACACTTTAAGCAGGAAGGAGACTTTTCCGTTGTGTTGCTTCCTAGCTCCTCTCTCCCTATGGGAGAGGGGTTGGGGGTGGTTGCGGAAGCGGCGCAGAGCGTTTGGACGGCACTGCGTAGCAATTAGTAAAGTGTCTTAATCTAACTTGAAATGACTATGTGATGATGTAGTGAATAGAGTTGTCTCAATCCAGCCAGACTAAAATCGTCGGCTTATGCCCAGCTCCTCTCTTCTAGAGAGACCTCAGGTGTGCTGTTCCAGCCAGCAGTGACTATACGGACATACAACGAAATAAGAAGCCCAAAAATCACTCTAGCCCCAGGCAAGCACAAACCATAGTAGCAGCTGTGCCCCTAGAGCGGCCTGCCAAGAAAACCTTGCTACCGAGCTTGTGAGGTGTAGTGCACTTCAACCCTGAGAGGAGCGCCCAGGTTCAAGGCAGTGCCAATACACCGGGCCAAGATTTGAATGTTAAGCCGCTGATCCGTCGATTCTAAACTTGTTGCAAGCCGACTCTTGCTTGGACCAACTACGGGTGAACGCTGTACGCTCATCTTAACAGACTCCCTATTTTGGTGAGGGCTGAACAACCAACTGACTTTCAGGTGATGTTATTGAGGAATCTCAAAGGAATACCGACCAGCAGCATCCAAGAACCTGCTCTTTGAGATTAGGATGATTTGCCCTTCTTGTGCATCGACAACCCTACGGATTTGTTAGGCAAGACACTCTTGGACTTTAAGGGATCCCACGGAAAAAGAATCTCTACTTTGCGAAACTTTGCGAAGCACTTTTGGGTAGAGATGAGGACGACCCGGAAAACTGGCTCTCGGTTCCCTGCGCACGCTCGCCAACTGCCAAGATGCTCCACCCCAAGTGGTTGGGGATCCAGCCGCATCGGGTTGCCTAGCAAAAGTGTTGCTATAGACCCGCGAGAGAGTTCTGCTGTTTGACAGGTTCTGTCTGCTGTGGTCTTCTGTAAAGAATGGATGTTGCCGCTCCATGGGTGGGCATGCTCTATTTTGGGATGAGCCCCCTTATAATGAACATTAGGAATCCAAGTGTCCCTGCTGTCCCTCCGCCTGGCTGGGTTCTCTTCACTGCATACAAGGGAACAACCGAGCCGCAAAGTCCGGGATAGCTGCTGTTGCGTTTTGAGAGGAATCCATGTCTCTAGTTTTTAACCTGGTGAAGCGTTTGCAGCTCATCCTGCTCAGCCTTGTGGTTGGGGGGTTGGCTGTGGCGTTCTTGTCCAACCCTGCTGCTGCCGAGACCTACATTGTCAAAATGGGATCCGACAAAGCCCAGTTGGTCTACGATCCGCCTTCTCTCACCATCAATCAAGGGGATACCGTCCAGTGGGTGAACAACAAGGTCTACCCACACAATGTTGTCTTCGACAAGGTGCCCGGTGGAGATGCGGCTCTGGCCGCCAAGCTCTCCCACAAGGCACTGCTCACTGCTCCTAAGCAGGTGGTGGAGTCGGCTTTTGTTGATGTTCCTCCAGGTGAGTACACCTACTACTGCACGCCCCACCGTGGGGCCGGAATGGTCGGCAAGATCATCGTGAACGGCTAAATCCACACCCCAAGTGCTGAACTTCTAGGGATCCCACTTTTGGTTTTGCCTTGCTGGACAGGGATCCCTGCCTTTAGCATAAAAGTTAGCCCTCTCAGGAGTGGGAGGGCTTTTTAGCGAATGAATACGCATCTAACCGGCTTGTCTTCGAGCCGCACAAGTTTAGTCCACAAACGGGTTCTCTATGACCACCAGCGTTAAAGGTTACCTGCTCTTGGCCGTTTCCTGCCTCAGCGCCATTGCTGCTGTTGGCTCAATTTTCGAGTTGGCTTCTGGCGAGCCGGATTTTGGCGTCGGCCCCACCAGCATCATCTTGGTTGTCGCTGCTCCATTGGCTGTTTGGCTGTTTCAGGCTGCGGTTGGAGCGGCACGGGCCGGCAATACGGCCGGGAAGGGAAGCAAAAAGAAAAAATGAGGAGACGGTGAGAACCCTGAGCAAATGGATATGGGGTCAGCAGGTTTGCTTCAAGGAGACCTCAGACTCCCTCTCAATTTCAGTCAGTTGGTGAAACTCCGGCAAGAGCTCCCGTTTCTGCACGGCTCCGAGCGCCGATTCCAAGCCGGCGGTAGCTAGGGTACAACTGGAGCCAGAACCGTTCAGTACGGTCTCGGTAACCTGTCCGTTTTTGTCGATCCGATATTCCACCTTGATGTATTCAGGCATCAGCACTCCGCTTGTTACCGATCAACAACAGGTTCTTCCCCATTCTAGTTCTTGCTTCCTTTTCCTGGGCTAGATCTGGCTGGGCTCTATGGCTTCTGCTCGTCCCCCCTTCCAGGCTGCCAAAAGGGATCCCGGGATCCGGCGAGACCTCGGCTTGGGTGTGGGGGCATTGGTGTGTGTGGTGCTGATCGGCACCCTCTGGTACCACGGGGTGGAGCAGTGGCCTTGGGTGGAAGCTTTTTACATGACCGTTATCACCCTAACCACCGTGGGCTTCATGGAGGTGGGGCCGCTGGGGGAGCGGGGGCGTTTATTTACGGTGGCCTTGATCCTGATGGGGGTCTTGAGCATCGGCTTCATGGTGAATCGCTTTACAGAGGCCCTCATCCAGGGACATTTTCAGGAAGGGATCCGGCAACGGAAATGGAAGAAACAGATGGAAGCGCTGAACAACCACTACATCATTTGCGGTTTCGGGCGCATTGGCCGGCAGGTGGCCCAAGAGTTTCGAGCAGAAGGGGTGCCATTTTTGGTGATCGATCAGTCTGCTGAGGCGATTCAGGTGGCTCAAGAGCTGGGATATGTGGCTCTCCAGGGGGATAGTACTCTAGATGCCACTTTGCTCGAAGCGCGGGTGCAACAGGCGGAGGGGCTGATTGCCGCCCTGTCTTCCGATGCCGAGAACCTCTACGTGGTCTTGTCGGCCCGCACCTTGAACCCCCGCATTCGCACCATTGCCCGCGCCAATACGGAGGAGGCTTTGCAAAAACTGCAGCGGGCGGGCGTTGCCCATGCCATTTCTCCTTACATCACGGGCGGAAAACGCATGGCGGCGGCTGCCCTGCGTCCTCGGGTTGTGGACTTTGTGGATGGCATCCTTGCCGGTCGGGATCGCACTTTCTACCTGGAGGAGTACGAGCTGGCAGCCCAAGAATGTCCTTATGTCGGGCAAACCCTACGGAAAGCCGATTTGCGCAACCGATCCGGAGCTTTAGTGGTGGCAATCCGGCGGGCCGATGGCCAGTTGATCGGTGGCCCCAGCGGAGAAACCCTGTTGCAGCCGGGGGATCTGCTGCTGTGTATGGGCACTGCAGAGCAGTTGCGCCGGCTTGGTCAGCTGCTCTATCCACGCCCGTAGCAGCTTGTTCTGGGTAGCCTGGCTCAAATCCGCCTCAGGATACTGGGGCCGTGAGAGTCGGTGCCGCAGGTTTTCAAAAGTCCGTAGGCCTCGGCCAACTCTTCCGCTTTCTCCGTCACTTCTGGGCTAGGGATCCAAATCTCCGGGTTTTTGTAGGCGTAGTAGACCTCAAGGCCATCTATTCCCAACTCCGCTGCTGCTGGGACAATTTCCTCTGCAGGCAGGCAATAGCGAAAGGGATGGGCCAACACCGCCAAGCCTCCTGCCGCTTGAATGGCCTGGATCGCGTCGGCGGCGGGCAAGCCGGGAACCTGCTCCCCTTGGGCAAAGGGATCCAGGACGCTATCGGTGGGATCGAAGCCGTAGCCCAGAATATGCACTTCACAGCCCAACAGGTTGGCTGTGATCTCGATCCCCGGCCACAGGATGGGGTCGTCGGGACGATCCAGGTGGGCGCGGGCTCGCTCGTAGCCCTTCAGGGTGTGGTGATCGGTGATGGCTAGGCCCTTGAGGCCGTGCCGGCGCGCCTGCTCCGCCAGATCCACGGGATCCATCTGCCCATCCGAACAACGAGTGTGTAGGTGAAAGTTGTACTGCAAGGGACAAGAACGAGGGCCAACCCCCTGTAGCACCTGCCGCAACTCCCCAGCAGAAGGCACCACGCAGGGATCCCGTTCCAAGCTGACAACCATAGCCACCCTTGGGTTCTGAAGTTTTATTAAGCATGTCCCCCCATTGTAGCCAGGGGCAAGGGTCAGTGCTATGGGTCAAAGACTAGTAAACTACCCGACCCTGACTGCTTCGCAGTACAGGGCGGGCTTTCGGTAGCCCTGCAGTTGGCAAGCCAACCACGAACCTCTAGGCTGGTTTACAGCAGCCCCCAAAAGCGCAATCACATTCGCACCATTCAAATCCGCATCCCCTTCCCATCCACAGTGTCCACACTTAAACTTCTTTCCACTGCGGTAGGATTGCGCAGGGTCGGGATGAATGTGCAAACACCGGTGGCAGGTCTGCGACGTGTAGGCAGGCGGTACCAGAATCAAGGCAACCCCTGCACGCAGAGCCTTGTACTCCAGAAAATGACGGAGTTGATAAAACGCCCAACCGTTGGCCCTGCGCCGTTCGGCTTTGCTCCGCGGCTGTTGATTGACCCTTTCTCGGATCCCTGTCAGGTCTTCCAGGGCGATAGCGCTGTTGGTAGCTTTTGCCCTGGAGACAATAACTTTGGAGATGCGATGATTGACCCACACTTGAAAGCGTCTCTCCTTGCCAGACAGCCGTTGCAACAGTTGACGGCATCTGCGCCGCGAACTGCGTGTGCCCTTACTGGCTTTGCGTTGGAGTGCCGCCCTCAGCTTGGAGTAGTGGTCGCGGACTCGGTTCAACTGCTGTCCATTCCAATTGTCCCCCTCTGACGTATGGGCGATATCCGTCCTGCCCAAGTCCACCCCGATCACCCTGTCGGTATCTTGCTGCTTGGGTGGCTTTTTCTCTACGCAAATCTGGATGTAGTAGGAGCCATCCTTCCGCTGGACTAGGGTGGCCGATTTGGGGTTAGAGCCAGCCAGCATCCCACGCTGGTAGTTACCAATGGCTAGCTCAAAGCGTTCTCTCCCTTCCACCGTGGTCAGCGACACCGTCCAGTCTTTCTCGCGGAATGAAAAGATACGTGCGTCGTAGGTAACGAACCTACGCTTGAACTCTTTAACCGGACGGTTGCGCTGTCTCGCCACTTTGCGAGCGCCTGCCACCCGTCTGCACACCTGTTGAGCCAAGTTACTGGACAAGCCGAACCGGGCTCGAATCTCGTAGTAGCAAAGGGATTGCAGTTTAACCGCGTTGACGATCTTCTCCGGCGTGTTCTGGTTGACCCAGTTCAATGCCTGCACAAAGACATCCATCGTCGCGTCCAATTTGGCGGCTTGTGACGGGAACGCCTTGAGCTTACAGGATATGGTCAGGACTTGGCTCATAGGTCCATTGTACTTCATCAAAGCGCATTCCTCCCGGCACTGACCCTACGGGTACAGTGCGGGGCTCCTGCGATTTCTAGCTGAGCTGGGGGCTCAGAAGCCGTGGGCCAATACTTCCTCGGCGGCGCGAGTTCCCGCCCCTGGGGTGAAGTCGCTGTAGCCCACGGTGTGTAAAGCTGACTCCAGAGCAGCCAAGGTCATCAGCACATCGCGGTCACTCACAAAGCCCAAATGGCCAATGCGGAAGATTTTGCCCTTGAGGTGGTCTTGTCCAGCGGCAAGGGCGATGTCGAAGTGTTTCTTCAAGGTGCTGCGGATGGTGTCAGCGTTGATCCCTTCGGGAGCGAGTACAGCTGTTACCGAAGGACTGGCCGCTGACTCTGGATCAACCAAGAGCTTTAGCCCCAGAGCCTTGACGCCAGCACGGGTGGCCTGGGCCAGCTTGGCATGACGCCGGTAGATGGCTTCCAACCCTTCTGCGCGCATCATGCGCAGGGTAACCTGCAGGGCGTAAAACAGGTTCACCGCCGGTGTAAAGGGAGTGGTGCCTTGGCGCAGGGCCTTTTGCGCCAGCTTAAAGCTCCAGTAGTACTTGGGAAACCTAGAGCGCTCCGTAGCGGCCATGGCCCGCGGGCTGACGGCCACAAATCCCAGCCCTGGTGGGATCATATAGCCCTTCTGGGATCCCGAGGCCACCACATCCAAGCCCCATTCGTCCATCAGCACCGGCATTGCCCCCACGCTGGTGACCCCATCCACCAGGACGAGGGCTTCCCCATGCTCGCGAGCAGCAGCAGCAATGGCTTGTACATCGTTGGCTACGCCGCTGGAAGTTTCCGAGTGGGTGAGGATAACAGCTTTGATGGTTTTTTCCCGGTCGGCAGCCAGCTTTTCTTGGAAGATCTCGACGGGGTAAGGGATCCCCCAGGGGGTTTCCACCCGCTCACACTGAAGGCCAAACTGCTCGGACATTTCCGCCCAGCGCTCCCCAAACTTGCCGTTCACCCCCACCAAAACCCGATCCCCAGGGCTGAGGGTGTTGAGGATCCCGGCTTCCATGGCACCAGTGCCACTGGCGGAAAAGACAAACACATCGGAGGTGGTTTGGTGCAGCCAGCGCAACCCATCGGTGACCTCTTCCAAAATGGCGGTGAACTCTTTGCTGCGGTGCTCGATGGGCCCTCGTGCCATCGCCAGCAGCGCACTCTCGGGAACGGGAGTGGGGCCGGGGATCATCAATATCAGCTTGTCTTTCATGCTTGCCCTGCTTGGGATGCAAGTAAGGTTTAAAAGGTGGCGGCCAGATTCGAACTGGCGCATAGAGGTTTTGCAGACCTCTGCCTTACCACTTGGCTACGCCACCCCATTGCTCAACTGGGCGCAGATATTGTATCCGAAAAGGGGATCCCCCTTCCAGTAACCAAAAGTAGCAGTTCCCAGCTCAGCTAGGCCTCAACCCTTTCTTCCTGCACCTTTAACAGACGGGATCCCAGCAGGCGCTGCAGCCAAGGAGCCAGAAACTTGCGGTTGGCCATTTGCTGCTGGGGATCCTGAGTTTCCAGAGGGAAGGGGGCAAGAGCCCGCAGGGCGGCAGTGGTAACACAGAACATGGCCTTTTGGAAGCTAAGGCAGATTTTCACCCGCAGGTCATCATCCCCGCGAGGCTGGCGGCGGTAGTGCTCTCGCAAGTAGGGGGGCAGGTGGCGCATCATATCCTGCATCAACAGGGTAGGCGGGATCCCAGCGCTGCCTACCGGCAGCGGATCGGCGTAGAGGGCGCCGTAGGCAAAGTCAGCCTGCTCAGCCGGGATCTGGTGGGCCTGGGCGTTGTAGGAAACCGTGCCCATAAAGGGAAAGGAGCGGAAAAACACCGCTTCCACATAGGGGATAGCCGTATCTGATAGGAAAGTCAGACCCGCCGAGAGAGGGATGATCTCGTAGCGGCGGCCCCAGATGCAGGGAGCGTAGGTGATAGGCTTGTCGGCAGCTGCCACCAACCCCTGCTGGATGTGAGCCACCACGTCGGGAATGGTGAGGTGGGGTTCTGTCTCAGAGCGCTTGGCCAGCGCCAGGAAAATATCGCTCATCACCCGCCAAAACTGGCCCAAGCCGCTGTACATAGCCAGCATGCGCACCTGTTCTAGAGCAAAGTCGGGAAACAAGATCCCCAAGCCCTGCAAGAAGGGATTGAAGCGGATTTTGGCCCGGATGGCTCTCTTGGCCCGCTCGACAAATTCAGGGGTATCCAGGTAGCGGTCTAGCCCCCCTCCCCCATGCCAGAGCATAGCCTTCATGCAGTATTCGGCAAACTCGTAGTTGATGCGGTCATGCCACAGGTAGCGCAGCCATTTGCCCAGGGTAATCTCGCCGTTGAAATACTTGAACGCCGGAAAAAGCTCCAAAAATTGGTGGTCGGCAATAAAGATCAAATTGCGCGAATAGGCATCCAGCACCTCGCCGTAGCTATGCAGGATGCCAATGACCTCTAGGCGATTGGCAGGGGCATCCGGCACAAGGGCTCCCCCTGCCTCTAGGCGCTGGACAATAGGAGCCAGTTGCAGTTGCTCCAGAGGAGATAAGCCGGCCAGAAAGAAGCAGGAAGGAGCAGGAGCAAGAGTGGCAGTCATGGGAGCAAAAGAAACTCCGTCGATCTCATCAAATCATCAAAAGGAAGACAACCCAAACTGAAAGGCAGTGACCAGTCCTGCAACACCAGCTAGGTTAGCCTTGGCCAAGGCCAAGGTGGTGGACTCCACCCAGCGGGTTGCCCAGCTAGGCTGCAGGCCCAGTAACACCACCAGCGTTGCCAAAACAACAGCAGGCACGCGCTCTTCAGTGGCGTGGCGTTGCATGGCTATGGCCACTTGCGAGAGGCGCCCAAAAAAGACACGGTTCACCATCAGCAGAAAATAGGCCGCCGTCAATCCCGTCCCCACCATGCACAGGAGCGTTTGCAGGGGAAAGACGGCAAAGCTGCCCCGAAAGAGGGTGAACTCAGCTATAAAGCCCACCATGCCCGGTGTGCCGCCACTGGCCATCACCCCTAGCACCATCAAGCTGCCAATAAGCGGTAAGCCCCGCTCCGGGTTGAGCAATCCCCGCAGCAGCTTGAGATCCCGTGTGCCGGTGTTGGCATAGACGGCTCCCACCAGAAGAAACAGCAGCGAGGAGATGAGGCCATGGCTGACCATCTGAAAGATGGATCCCACCAGGGAGAGGGGAGTGGCTGCTGCTACAGCCAAGAGGATGTAGCCCATGTGGGCAATGGAGCTGTAGGCCACCAGCTTTTTCATATCCTGCTGCACCAAGGCGTTCAGGGATCCATAGAGCACGTTAACCACCGCCCAACCGGCCAGCCAGGGCCCGGCTTGATCCCAGGCATCCGGTAAGAGCTGCAGGCCAAAGCGCACCAGGCCGTAGGTGCCCAACTTCAAAAGCAAACCCGCCAGCAACACGGAAATGGGGGTGGAAGCCTCCACATGGGCATCCGGCAACCAGGTGTGGAAGGGCACCAAGGGGATCTTGATGGCCAGGCCCAGCAGAATGGGAATGAGCAAAAGGATCTGCGACAGCCGAGGTAAAGGGTGGGCCTGCAGGACGGTGTAGGTAAAGCTGTGGGCATCGCTCAGCCAACTGAGGCCGAAAAAGCCAATCAAGAGGAGGATCCCCGACAGAGCGGTGTAAACCAAAAACTTGGTGGCGGCATAGGTGCGGCGCGGCCCTCCCCAGATGGCGATGAGCAAATACAGGGGGATCAGCTCCACTTCATAGAACAGGAAAAACAGCAGCAAATTCTGAGCCAAAAAAGCTCCGGCCACCGCTGCCGCCAGCATAAGCACCAAGCTGTAGTAGAGGCGGGGCCGCTCCACCTGGCCGCTGGCCCAAATGGCCATCAGCACCAGTAGCCCGGTCATCACCACCAAAGGCAGAGAGATCCCATCGACTCCCAACTCGTAAACCAAGCCCAACTGGGGGATCCAGGCCATCTTTTCCGCCAATTGCAGGGATCCAAGGTGGGGGTCAAAGATCAGCAACAGCCCCGCGCTCAGGCCAAACAAAACCCACCCAAACCCCAAGGCCAAAGCCCGGTGCAAGCCCTTCCCCGCCTGCTCGGGAATCAACCCAATCAAGATGCTCCCCAACAACGGGATCCCAATCAAAAGGCTCAACATGGCTCTCTCCCATCAATAGGCCAACCCCAAATGGGGCGAACGCAGTAGCCAAGCTGTAACCAACACCATCCCGATGACAATCACCAGCACATAGAGTTGCATCCGCCCCGACAGGGTGTACTTGAGGGCTTCGCCGCTGAAGAAAAAGGCCAGGCTCACCCCGTTCACCAAGCCGTCCACTCCGTTGCGATCCAGCCACTCCAATCCGCGGGAGAGGGCGCTGACCGGTTGCACCACCAGGGCTTGGTAGAGGTGCCCCGTGTAAAAGTCGTGGGCCAGCAGATCCTGCAACTCCGGCCAGGGCAGATATACCCTCCGTTGGTCCCCCCAGTACAGCCAGCCGCCAATGGCTGCCCCCACCAGCCCAGCAGCCGTCAGCAGAGCCGCCATCCACCTCAGCTGCGGGTTCCAGTCGGGATAGAGCCCCCAGCGCCCCAACAGCCAGGGCATGAGCAAGGTTTGCACCGTCAGGATGCCCATGGGCAGAGCCATCAGCCAGCCCACCTCAGGGGCCCGGCGGGTTTTGGGTTGAGGGGATCCCAAAAAGACCAGGCCAAACACCCGCGCCAGGTTGAGAGCCGTCAGCCCATTCACCAGCAGCAGCACCCCCACCAGGGCCGGCTGCACCCCGCTGTAGACCAGCGCCAGGCGGGTCAGCGTCCAAAAGCACCCTAGGGGCAGCAGAGCCACCATCCCCAGGGATCCCACGGCAAAAGCGGCCACCGTGGCCGGCATGCGGCTGCGCAGGCCCCCCAGCTCTGTCAAATCTTGGGTAGAGGTGGTGTAGATGAGGGATCCCACCCCCATAAACAGCAACGCCTTAGCCAGGCCGTGCATCAGCAGCAACTCCAGGGCCAGCTCCGGCTGCTGCATTCCCACTGCCACAAACACCAACCCCAAGTAGGCACTCGTGGAGTAGGAGAAGGTGCGTTTGATATCGATTTGCGCCAAGGCCACCAGGGATCCGCCCAGGGCTGTGATCGTGCCGATGGCCACCAAGACCCCATTCGTAATCGGCGACAGGGCCAGTAGCGGTTGCAGCTTAATCAGCACAAAAGCCCCGCAGGCCACCACTGCCGAATTGCGCAAAATCGAAGCCGGGTTGGGCGCTTCCATCGCCTCGTCCAGCCACAGGTGCAGCGGAAATTGAGCGCATTTGCCCAAGGGCCCCGCCATCAAGGCCAAGCCCATCCAAGCTGCCCAGGTGGGATCCAAGCTAGTCGTAGCCGCCCAGTCCCGCAGGCCGGAAAAGGTCAAGGCCCCAGAAAAGTTGGAAATTGCCACCACCCCCATCAGCAGCAGCAGATCTCCTACCCGCTTGGTTAAAAACGCATCCCGCGCCGCCGTCACCACCAGAGGCTGGGCGTACCAAAAGCCCACCAGCAAATAGGTGGAAAGGGTGAGCATCTCCAGCAGGGCATAGCTGAAAAACAGCGAGTCGCTGAGGGCGATCCCTGTCATTCCCCCCTCGAAAAAGCCCATTAGAGCGGCAAAGCGACCCAGGCCCCAGTCCTTATCCAAATACCCCAGCGCATAGATCTGGGCCAGCAGGCTCAAACCGCTGATCCAGACGACGGCCCCCATTGTCAGAGGCGAGATCTCCAAAGACAGAGTCAAATCCAGATCGGCCACCCGAAACCAGAGGTAGTTCAAGATCTGGGGATCCCGACCCCAAACCTGCCGCAACAGCCAAAGGCCATGGGCAAAGGCGGCAAAAGTCAGAAGGATGTTGAGGTAAGCTGCCGGACGCGGGCCACTGCGCTTGACCCACCCCGTTGCCCAGGGAATGGCCAAAGCTGCTCCCGCCCACCCATAGCAAGGGATCCACCAACTGCTCTCCAACCCCAAAAGAAGGTTCAAGGCCATCAAATACTTAAAAACGGAAAACTAAACTTAACAGCAATAAGTCGGGCCTGTTAACGACCTGCTCCCCATTTCACAATATATTTCACAATGTGTCTGGCTCGAACGGTTCCAAAGTCGGGCCGGCTGGCTTGAGCCAATCTCGAAGTTGAGCGGCAATGCGCCGGGCGGCCCCTGGGGATCCCATGCGGCGGCGTCCATGGGCCCGCAACTCAGCCGCGTAGTTGGGATCGGCGGCCAGGCGTTCCAGAATCCGGCCAACCACGGCGGGAGCCTGCTCCACTGAGGTCAGGTGGACGGCGGATCCCAAAAGACGAGTCTGTGCTTCGGCAAAGCGCGGGGTAAACTGCGGTCCCTCTCCCGGCAGGGTCACCACCGGTTTTCCCAAGCCCACACATTGCTCGGTAGCCGTTCCCGCCATGGCCAGCACCACTGTTGCTCGTTGGGCACAGGCCCCGAAGTCCCCCCAAACCAGAAGCACATCGCTGCGCTGAGATGGGATCCGAGCCTGAAGCGGGTCTCGCTCCAGGTTGGGGCTGAGGGCAGCATAGACTTGCAGCTCCTTTGGGAGCCGCTCCACCACCTGCATCATCAGAGCCCAGTTGCGATAGGCTTCCGGCGGACGGGATCCGGGCAAGAGCAGCAAGGCCGGTCGGTGGGGATCCAAAGGCAATGTCCCGCGTGGCTCTAGGCCATCCATCATCGGGTTGCCCAGGTAAAAGGCCCTTAGGCCCCGTTTTTGCAAAGCTGTAGCCGTCAGCTCATCCCGCAAAAAAGAACCCAGGCAGCGTCGGTGGGCCATCAGCCAGCGCTCCCAGGGCAGGTAATCGGAAATCGGCTGCCCAAAAGGGATCCAGGGGCGTCGGTAGGGCCCCCGTTCATCTCGCCAGTAATAGTCCGACTTGGCCGTGCCCACAAAGACGTAGGGGATCCCACTCCACCACGCCATCAGCAAGGGCACAATATCCCCCACCGCCAGCACCAGGTTCCTCTGGGCTGCTGCCCGCCGAACCAACGCCAATTGCCGCCCCGTCAGCCCCAGCAAACCGGCCCGCAAATCCCGCCACAACTGCCGCCAATCCTGATAAATAAACCCCCCCGACGGCATCACCTGGGCAATGGGCAGCAGGGGGATCCCTTGGCGTTGGTAGGCTGTCCCTTCTCCCACAATCGGCAAGGCTTGCACCGGGATCCCCAGTTGGACTAGGGCAACAGCAAGGCGACTGCCCACCTCATCTTCCCCGTGTCCATTGCTCAGACACAGCACCTGCGGGGGGTTTGTCGGATTCCATTGGGTTTCCACAGCTTGCCGTAGGCGCAATCTGGGCTGAATCAAGAGGGATCCCCCAGCTCACCAGAAATCTCCTCATAGAATAGAGCCAATCCAAGAGGGGAACCCGGGAGATGATCCGAAATGAGCGACAACGAGCCGAGCTTATTGCAGCGGTAGAAGCCCTTCAGCTGGAAGGCCCCTACTTTATAGAAGAGCGCCTCACCCGCCATCGCGGCCCTTTCTTGCGGGCAGTGAAAGATGTGCCTGTAGGGGGAACTTGGTGGGAGATCCGCTATTTTCCCGCCTGCGAGCGCTATGCTTGGGCCTACTTGCCGGAAGGGGCCGGCCCACGGGCCTTCGCCTGGGGACACACGCCGCAGCAAGCCTTTCTTAACGCCTTATGGCATCACCCTCTTTCTCCTCAGGGCCAAGGACAGCCTCAGGGAAACCATTCCGATTTACAGTGATTTACAGTGAATTGACTACTCTCCACCCTACTGACTTGCTTCCGGCTAAGGGTAGGACGGGGCTTTAGGCGCATTTTTTTGGTAAAAATTAAGCAACTCTCTTCCCACGTATAGGGAACATGAAACCCCAGGCCGTCGCCCGTATTCTGGATGCCAACCTCGATCGAGCTCGTGAAGGACTACGGGTATTGGAAGAATGGTTTCGTTTCGGCCTGGAAGAGGGAGAGCTCTCTGCCGAATGCAAGGCCATGCGCCAAGCCCTAGCCCGCTGGCACAGCGATCCCCTGCGTTTGGCCCGCGATACCCCCGCCGATCCAGGCACCCAGATCTCCCACCCCCAAGAGGAGCAACGGCGGGATCTCCGCCACCTCTTGCAAGCCAATTGCAGCCGTGTGCAAGAAGCCCTGCGGGTGTTAGAAGAATACGGCAAGTTGGCCGAATCCCACCACTGGGTGGCCCCTGGCCTGGCCAAGCTGGCCAAAGACATGCGCTATCGGCTCTACGTCTTGGAAAGTGAACTGCTGGGCGGATCCCTGCGGCAGCGTCTCCTGGCAGCCCATCTTTATTTGGTGACCAGCCCTGTGCCCCACTGGCTAGAGGTGGTGGAAAAATCCCTGCGGGGCGGGGTGACCCTGGTGCAATATCGCCGCAAAAACCTCCCCGACGGCGAGATGCTGCGGGATCTCAAACAGCTGCGGCAGCTGTGCGACCGCTACCAGGCGCTGATGATCGTCAACGACCGGGTGGACTTGGCTCTGGTCAGCCAGGCTGATGGGGTTCACCTGGGCCAGACGGATCTGCCGGTCGCCCAAGCTCGGCACCTCCTGGGATCCCAGCGGCTCATTGGCCTGTCCACCACCAATGCCGAAGAGCTGGCCCAAGCCCTGAACAGCGACGTGGACTACATCGGCGTCGGCCCCGTTTACCCCACCCCCACCAAAGCGGAGAAACCCCCTGCCGGCCTGGAGTATGTGCGCCTGGCTGCCGAGAAAGCCCACCTGCCCTGGTTTGCCATCGGCGGCATCGATCCCCACAACCTGCCCGAGGTGCGTCGAGCTGGGGCCACCCGTGTAGCTGTGGTGCGGGCTTTGATGGAAGCTGCCGATCCCACCCAGACAGCCCGCACCATGCTGGCCGAACTGCAAGGGATCCCTGCCCTATCCTAAAGATCAACCGTGAAGCTCAACCGTGAGCATTTTGCTGCTTATTGGCTGTTCCAATCCAAATGGTTTCTGAACAAGTGAGAGGAAGATGAAGTAAGGATGTTCTAAACTCCAGAGGCGATGACAGAAGCCGCAAGAAAAACAAATCCAGACAGCAGGGATCCTGCCCTGGTCGAGATCCCGGCGGAGCTGCAAGCAGGGCTGGTGACAGAGCTGGATTTGATGATCCGGGCCCGCTACCCCCTGGTTTACTTGGTCTCTCCAGAAGAAGAGCCTGCCGATGCCGTGCTAACCCAAGTAGCCAGACGGACAGACCCACCGCGGCAATTGTTGTTCTGGGACTTGGTGCGGGGCTGGCAAGATACAGGCGAGGATCGGGGCTCCATCATGGCAGCTCTGGGGCGGGTGTGGCGCTCTGCCCCCAACGAGGACACCCTGTTTGTGCTGCGGGATCTGCACTTTGTGTTGCGCAACGCCAGCAGCGACAAAAACGCTCCCATCATCCGGGAGCTGAAAAACCTCAGCCGCGAGCTCAAGCGCACCCGCAAGATGCTGATCCTGCTCAGCCACACCCTGGAAGTGCCCAGCGACCTGACGGAGGAGATCACCGTCGTCGATATTCCCCTGCCCAATAGCGAAGAGATCAGCCGCCTCATCCAGCTCTATGTGGCTCCAGATAAGCTCAAGCTTACCCCTCTAGCCCGCGAGCAACTGGTCAAAGCCTGTCAAGGGCTGAGCCGAGAACGTATTCGCCGCGTTTTGGCCCGCGCTTTGGCCGCCAAGCAGGAGGTCAATGAAGCCGATATCGACCTGGTGCTAGAGGAAAAAAAGCAGGCCATCCGCCAAACCGGCATCCTGGAGTTTTTCACCGCCCGCGAGACCCTCAAAAGCGTGGGGGGCCTAGATAATCTCAAGGCCTGGGTGCGGGTGCGCCAGGAAGCCTTTACCGAAGAGGCGCGGCGCTATGGCCTGCCCAACCCCAAAGGCGTGCTGCTGGTCGGGATCCAGGGCACCGGCAAATCCCTCTCCGCCAAGACCATCGCCAATGAGTGGCGGCTGCCCCTGCTGAGATTGGATGCCGGGCGGCTGTTTGCCGGCATCGTCGGCGAGTCGGAAAGCCGGGTGCGGCAGATGATCCAACTGGCAGAGGCGATGGCCCCCTGCGTGCTTTGGATCGACGAGATCGACAAAGCCTTTGGCAACATCACCAGCAGTGCCGATGGAGATTCTGGTACCAGCCGCCGGGTGTTTGGCAGCCTGATTACCTGGATGCAGGAGAAGACCAGCCCCGTTTTCATTGTGGCCACTGCCAACAACGTGCCGCTGCTGCCGCCAGAGCTGTTGCGCAAGGGCCGCTTTGACGAGATTTTCTTCTTGAACCTGCCCACCCACGCTGAGCGCAAAGAGATCTTCCGGGTGCATTTGCAGCGGTTGCGCCCCAGCCGCCTGCGGGAGTTCGACCTGGAAGCCTTGGCAGCCACAGCTCAGGACTTCAGCGGGGCCGAGATCGAGCAAGCCATCGTAGATGCCATGTACAACGCCTTTGGGGGCAGTGGCAGCGGCGCCCGGCGGGACTTTACCCAAGAGGATATCCTGCAGGCCATCCGCGAAACCGTGCCTTTGGCCTCGATTGCCCGCGACCAAATCGAGAGTCTTAAGTGCTGGGCTGCTCAAGCGGGCGCGAGAACGGCCTCTCAAGATGCCCAGGTGCTGCAGGAGATGAAGCAGTGTTTTGCCTCTTCTTGAGATTCAGAATGGGTGAAATCCACCTCCCAGCCCAAATAAGGCGGCTAGTATGCCAATACCCACACCAACTCCAGCCGCTATCTTCAAGTTTTCTTCTAGGCTTTTAGCATCTGCCTTTTCCTTCATTGCAGTTAGCAAAAATAGCTGATCCTCCCCACTCAGCCCACTTATAAAATGGGGATATAGATTCGATAGGGACAGCTTTAAAATGATCGATCCTACTTCTACAGTGAAGCTCAAGCTGGGAAAGCTTCGAGTTCCTATCTTTCTCTATCTGGGCTATTACTGATTTTGCCTCTTCCTGTAGCTTCTTAGCGCTCTCAACTTGCGACTTGCTATATCCTTTATCAAAAATGGCCATAAAAAGACTAATACAGCCTGTTAAGGGCTCAAGGGGTACAATAGCAGCACTTAGCAAACCAACTTCGGAAGGAGGATGGATTGATCAGTAGTAAAGAAGTCTTC
>NZ_JBSSAC010000050.1:0-20106 GCF_054058315.1 Thermostichus sp. MS-CIW-40 | reverse complement strand
GGCCTGTGGATCGAACTGCACGGGCGGTCGGAAGCAGGAACCCGCCGAGACGACTGCGCAAGGAGCCATCCATGCGTAGCGTGGTAGGAATCTCCAGCCTTCAGGCCGGGGAGGATGTCAACACAGCTTGCCCTCAGGGTCAGCACAGGTGAGAATAAAAAAACAGAGAAGCCATCCTCAAGCTCATTTTTGTCTGCCTGTGAATCCTGTTCGCACCCTCTCCGCCACCAAAGCGGCCTTTTTCAGCGCCTACCCTCGCCCGATCAACGCCGTCTATCGCCGGGTGGTGGAGGAGTTGTTGGTGGAGCTGCACCTGACCACCGTCAACAGCACCTTCGTCTACGATCCGTTTTTTGCCTTGGGGCTGGTCACCCTCTACGACGGGCTGATGGAAGCTTATCACCCCCCTGAGCAGCGAGAAGCCATTTTCAACGCCCTCTGTAAGGCTCTGCACCTCAAGCCGGAGGTGTTGCGCAAGAATGCCCGCGATCTGCTGGAGTTGATGGGAAGCGGGGATCCCCGTCAAAGACTTGATCTCCTCTGTCTCAAGCCAGAGGCGGAAGATGTGGGTGGGTTGAAAGCCATTTTGGAGCGCATGACTCAGCCGCCCTACGCCTACAGCCGGGTCTTAGCTGTTGGCCTTTACACAGCCTATGAAGTTGTGGCCAAGTCCCTTTACGAAGAACCAGAAGAACGCACCCGCCGCTTTTTGGAGAATGTGGTGAGCAAGCTGCCTTTTTCAACAGAGCGGGTGAGAAAAGATCTGGAGCTCTATCGCAGCAGTTTGGATCGCATGAAGCAGGCGCGGGCTGTGGTCGAGGAGATGGTAAAAGCCGCCCGGCGTCAGCAGGAACGCCGCCAATCGGCCGCCTCTTTGCCTGAGACTTCCCTCGGCGACCCAAGCAAGCCTGGCAGCTAAACCCCGGCCCTAAGCCAGATACTGAGCCCAAGTTTCCACCACCTCGGGGGATCCATACCAGCGCCGTCCACCCCGACCGGAATGGTAGCAGCTGGGCAGAGTGAGGTTAACAGCCCCCTGCAGGTGGGCAGCCTCGATGGGGGTAATGCCATCGCCCCACAATTCCCCCTGTCCAGCCGTGAGCCAATAGCTGTTGTAGGCCAGCCAAGCCAGATAATGCTCCTGTCGCCACAGGGATCCCAGACTCAACCTCTGCCCCTGGATGACCCTGCCCGCCACGCACACATATTTGACCTCGGGCCAAAAGGCCCCCGGATAGTGGGTGTTGACAAAGTCCAAATTGCGCTTCGTCCAGCGCTCCCGGCTGGTGTGGGGGGATCCCAAGCTAATCAGCGCAGCGACCTGCTCCCGCCCCTGCCACACCTGTCCCCCATAGGGCACGGATCCCAGGTAGATGCGGGCAATCCAGCCGCCGGCGGAGTGGGCCACCAGGTTAACTCGGTCAACCCCAAACTCAGCGCAGGTCTTTTGGATGGTCTCTCGAAGGGCCCACAGGATGGGAGTGACAGGCCTTCCCCCCAGCGTGGGAAACCAACTGCGCACCTGCAACGGCACCACCCGTGCCGCATAGCCGCGGGCTTCCAGCTCTTGGCGCAGGGGCTCATACTCCGACGCACCGGCCAGATAACCGGGCAAAATCACCACAGGGGCCATACGCTAGCGGGGATACCAGAACATGCCTTTGATCCCCTCAGGGTCGGCGGTGAAGCCCAGCCGTTCGTAAAAGCTGACCACTCCCTGATCGGCAAAAAGGGTGATGTTGCTGATGTCTCGGGCGCGCAGCTCGTGGATCACCTTTTCCATCAGCCGCTTGCCCAGACCCCTACCCTGGAAATCGGGATGAACCACCACATCCCAAATGGTGGCATTGAAAGCGTGGTCGGACGTTGCCCGGGCAAAGCCGATGAGGCGACGGTAGCTGCCCCGCTGCTGCCACATCGACACCACCAAAAAGCTGTGCTGCAGGGCTTTTCTCACCTTGTGAATGGGGCGACGTGACCACCCCACCGCATCGCAGAGCTCCTCTAGCTCGTACAGATCCAAGTTGGGATCCAAGCTGAAGAGGATTGTCTCCCCTCGTACCACCACCGTTTCCTGGCGACGGTCGGCCCTAGCTGTTTGCGCCGGCTCTTTGGTTGTAGCAGCTCCTGCTGACCCGAACAGGCCCTTCCAAAAACTCATGTGAATCGCTGCCGAGTGAAAGCTCACCCCTACTTTGGGTGAGCGTGTCCTCAGTATAGCCAGGATCGGTGGCGGAATTGTTTCCAATTTCTAGGGATCCCCCCGAAGGGGGAACTCATTCTATGTACCAGACCCCGACTGGTACTAATATGGTTTCCAATTTCTAGGGATCCCCCCGAAGGGGGAACTTCTGAACCTAGTTCAGCTACTGTTATCAAAGACCGTGCTGGTTTCCAATTTCTAGGGATCCCCCCGAAGGGGGAACGAAGGTCGCAATCCAGGAGGTAGTCAACAACATTTGTGAAGTTTCCAATTTCTAGGGATCCCCCCGAAGGGGGAACGAGATATCTGCGTCCCCTATATTGATCCATTGCCCCCTGTTTCCAATTTCTAGGGATCCCCCCGAAGGGGGAAAACATCGGAAAGTCAGTCATTGCTCTGCCTCCTCATCGTTTCCAATTTCTAGGGATCCCCCCGAAGGGGGAACTATCACAAAGGGAATTTCATTGAGTCAGTTCCTAAAGGGTTTCCAATTTCTAGGGATCCCCCCGAAGGGGGAACGCTAAGGTATTAAACACCATTCTTGCTACATTATCAGTTTCCAATTTCTAGGGATCCCCCCGAAGGGGGAACTTTTCAATAAGGAGCGTAAAATGTCCAAACGGCGTTGGGTTTCCAATTTCTAGGGATCCCCCCGAAGGGGGAACGGCCTTATAGATGTTGAGGTCGGTCCTCAACACAACCCAGAGTTTCCAATTTCTAGGGATCCCCCCGAAGGGGGAACTTGATCTCTCCTCAAGAGATGTTGAGTCTCGCGAGGTGTTTCCAATTTCTAGGGATCCCCCCGAAGGGGGAACTGGAGTTTGTCAATAAGCCCTTTGAGTGGGCTGAAATGTTTCCAATTTCTAGGGATCCCCCCGAAGGGGGAACTCCACCCCTATTAAACCCAAGCAGGGCAAGGAATGCAAGACCCATTTGCGAGGGATCCGGAAAAAAGTCGGCAAAAAGAGCTGCGGCGAGGGGGTTTTGGGGCTGGAAAGCCTTGTGGCGCAAGGCATCGAGGGATCCGACGAAAGAATCGGCCTTTGCGGCTTTTGGCGGATCGCTCGCGGAGGCGTTGATACCGTTTGGGTGTTGTCTTGGAAACAAGGGTGAGTACCCGAGCCTCAACCGGAGTTTGCGGGGCTTGGCGATTGCCCAAGGCGTGCCCCCTAGCCGCGGGTGTAGCCGGCTGGGGGATGAAAGCAGATACGATGTTTTCAACTTTTCACAGTCGGAGAAATCTCATGAAAAAGTGGATTGCCTCGGCCACAACCCTGCTCTGCTGTGTGCTTGTCCTGGTTCTGTTTTGGCCCCACGTTACCTCTGCCCAGAGGCAGACCCTCAATCTCTACATCTGGTCAGAATACATCGATCCCGACATCCTCACCGCCTTTGAAAAAGCCACCAATAGCCGCGTGCTGGTCAGCGTGTACGAATCCAACGAAGACATGGTGGCCAAACTGCGGGGGGGAGGCACCAGCCAGTACGACATTGTTGTTCCCACCGACTACATTGTGCCCAACATGTTGGAGCTGGGACTGCTGCAGCCTCTCAACAAAGAATTGATCCCCAACCTAAGCAACCTGGGCGAAAAATTTGTCGGCCTGCCCTTTGATCCAGAAAACACCTACACCGCCGCCTATCAGTGGGGCACCACCGGCATTGGCTACCGCAAAGACCGCCTGCCCGAAAACTTTGAACGCTCTTGGGGATTGATTTTCGACCCGCAGCAGCAGTATGGCCCCTTTGTGATGATCGACGAGATGCGCTCCATGATCGGCGCTGCTGCCGTTTACCTGGGCTTCGATATGAACACCACCGTTCGCTCCGAACTGCAGCAGATCCAGCAGCTTTTGATCGACACCAAGCGCCGCAGTGCCGGCCTAATTGGGGGCGTGGGGGGCAAAAACCAACTGGTTTCTGGAACGGCCAATGTAGCCATCGTCTACAGCGGCGATGCCCTGCAAGCTGCCGAAGAAAACCCCAACATCGGCTATTTTGTCCCCCGCGAGGGTGCCCACATTTGGCTGGATGTAATGGCCATTCCCGCCCAGGCCCCCAACCCCGAGCTGGCCAATCGCTTCATCAATTTCATCCTGGATGCTGAAGTCGGCGCTCAACTGAGCAACCACAACCGCTTCGCCACCCCCAACGCTGCAGCTCTGCCCATGATCAACCCAGAAGATCGGCAAAACCCGGCCATCTACCCTGACGAAGAGGCCCTTGCTAAACTCACCTACCTTAAAGTGCTGTCAGGGGAAGAGCTGCGCCTCATCGACGCCCTCTGGACAACCGTGAAAAGCAGCTAGGGATCCCTTGTTAGCTCTCGACATAAAACTTGACACTTTTTAATATCTGAGCCACATTAAAGATGTCACCCGTTGA
The DNA here is from genome assembly GCF_054058315.1 of Thermostichus sp. MS-CIW-40. Lineage (NCBI taxonomy): Bacteria > Bacillati > Cyanobacteriota > Cyanophyceae > Thermostichales > Thermostichaceae > Thermostichus > Thermostichus sp. MS-CIW-40. The sequence continues at coordinate 15,518 of NZ_JBSSAC010000050.1, read as the reverse complement.
TGGAGCTAGAACCATGGAAAACCAAGAAGCTAAGTTTGGCTTTACCACCTTCGCCGAAAAATGGAATGGCCGTTTGGCAATGCTGGGCTTTGTGATCGGCGTTGCGACCGAGTTGCTGACCGGCCAAGGGATCCTCTCTCAAATTGGCCTGATGTAATCCCAGTAGACCCAAGACACTGCTGTAGATCTTTGCTGTAGATCTTTACAGGCCTGGCTGCGGCCAGGCTTTTGCATCGCTTCCGAATGCAACAGGCATGAAAATTTCTGCTGCATTGCTTCCTAACTCCCCTCTCTCTGGGAGAGGGGGTGGCCACGGAAGCGGCGCCGAGCCTTTGGAATCTATCCTTCCAGATCTCGCAAGTACTGGCGGATATCGGCCAAGATGCGTTCTAGGTCTTCTGGGGCCTGGAGAGCCCGTGCCCATTCTAGGTCATGACCACCTTGGGATCCCTGCTGGGCCAGCGCCACTCCTAAGTGTTCCAGCTCGCGAACCACTTGGCAAAAAGCATTAGCTCCCACGTTGGAGCTGGCTCCTTTGAGGCGATGAGCGATCCGCCGCATTCTTTCTGCGTCGTAACCGGCAATGGCTTGGCGCAATTGCGGCAGCTGGTCTTCACAATCTTGGATGAACACCTGCAATAGCTCTCGCTGAAACCCCCGATCCCCGCCGGAAACCTGATCCAGATAGGCAGAGTCGATGGGATAGGGCAAGGTGGGAGAAGAGGGATCCCGGCTCTCGGCGGGGGAAGCTGGAGAGGCTGCTTCAGAAGCGGCTTGGTTGGAGGATCCCCCTGCAGACTGAGCAATCAGCTGGCTCCAGTGGTTGAGCAACCTTTGCAAATCTTCCTTCAGCACCGGCTTGCTGAGATAGTCGTCCATACCTGCCTGCAGGCAGCGCTCCCTATCCTCCTGCATGGCGTTGGCCGTGATGGCAATCACCACTGTGCGGTGGCCGGATCTCCGTTCCTGTTGGCGTAGGCGGCGGGTGGCCTCGTAGCCGTCCATCACCGGCATTTGGCAATCCATGAGAATAAGGTCATATCTGACCTGCTGCAGGAGATCCAACACCTCCTGACCATTGGCCACCACATCGGCCTTGTAGCCCAAACTCTCGAGCTGGCGCAAAGCCACCTTTTGGTTGACGGGGTTATCCTCTGCCAGCAAAATGCGCAGCGATTGACGGGGACGATCCTCCCTGGGGGTCGTCTGAGGGAGGACGGGACTCATTCCCAAGAGCGAAGTGGATAAACCAGAAGATTTCCCCAGGGCCATGACCAGCGCTTCCTGCAGACGGCTTTGTTTTACCGGCTTAACCAAGTAGGCGGCAAAGCCGATTTCGGCAGCGCGGCGGGAGTGCTCCCCCAGTCCCAGTGAAGTCATCATCACCAGTTGCGTCTCGGCCAGTTGCGGATCTGCCTTGATCCAGCGGCCCAAGGTCTCCCCATCCACCTCTGGCATTTGCATATCCAAAACGGCCAGGGAGAAGGGTCTGCCTTCCCGAACGGCTTGGCGCAGTTTGTCCATAGCCTGATAGGCATTTTCGGCCTCTTCCACCACCATTCCCCAAGCCGTGGCCTGGCAGCGCAGGATCTTGCGATTGGTGGCATTGTCGTCCACCACCAACAGTCGCTTGCCCTGCAGATCCACCGGGATGCGAGCAGAAGGCTGGGCAAGCTGCTGGACGTAGGGCTGCCGCTCCAGAGTCAGCTCGACGCTGAAGGTGCTGCCCTGTCCCTCCTGGCTTTGCAACGAGATGGTTCCCCCCATCAGTTCTGTCAGTTGTTTGCAGATGGCCAAGCCCAGTCCCGTACCTCCGTATTTGCGGGTAGTAGAGGCATCCACCTGGCTAAACGGTTGAAACAGCTTGCTCTGCGCCGCCGCCGGGATCCCGATTCCGGTATCTCTCACCGAGAGCTTGAGGTGGGCATGGGTAGCGGTTTCTTGCAGCACCTCTGCTTGGATCACCACCTCTCCTCGGTGGGTGAACTTAATGGCGTTGCTTACCAAATTGTTGAGGACTTGCCGTAGTCGCGAGGCATCTCCCCGCAGGTAGCGCGGCACTTCCGGTGGCATGAGCACCGCCAGCTCCAATCCCTTGGCGTGGGCAGTGGGGGCAAACAGATCCGCCACCTCTTCCAGACACGAGCGGAGATCGAAATCCAGGATCTCCAGCTCCATTTCCCCGGCCTCCAATTTGGAGAAGTCCAGGATGTCGTTGATGAGGGTGAGCAGCGCATCGCCGCTGACGCGGATGGTCTCTACAAAGTCCCGCTGTTCTGCATTGAGGGGGGTCTCCAGCAGCAGGCCCGTCATCCCCAACACCGCGTTCATGGGGGTGCGGATCTCGTGGCTCATGGTGGCTAAGAAGCTGCTCTTGGCCTGGGCAGCCTGCTCTGCTGCTTTGCGGGCCTGCTCCAGCTCCAGGCTGCGCTTTCTCTCCCGTTCCAAAAGGGCTGCCTGGGTGAGGGCAATGCCAATTTGGTTGGCCAACTGCGACAGCAGCTCCATCTCAAACGGCTGCCACTGACGCGGGCCAGAGCACTGGTGGGCCAGCAACAACCCCCACAACTGCTGCTCCAAAAACAGCGGCACCACCAAGTTGGCCCTGACCTGCATTTTTTGCAGCAGCTCTAGGTAACAAGGCTCCAGTCCTTCACTTTCCACATCGCTAACAACGCGAACGCGGCCCTGGCTGTAGAGCTGGGCGTACTTTTCCTGAAAACAGGGATCCTCGATCACCTCTCCCAGCAAGGAGGGGATCCCCGGCTGAGTTTTCTCGTTGGAGATGATCCCAGAACCATCCGGCTGGAAGCGATAGACCAAAACCCGGTCGGCTTTGAGCAGGGCTTGGATTTCTGTTACCGCCGTCTCTAGGATCTCGGCGATATCCAAAGATTCGCGGATCTTCAAGCTGAGATTGGCTAGCAACTGAGCCCGGCGGTTTTGCCGCTCCAATTCCTCTGCCGCTTTCTTCTGCTCGGTAATGTTGCGGAAGATGCCTCGCGTAGCCACCATCACTCCATCTTCAAAGCGGCAGTTGACATTGCCCTCCAACCAAACAGTTTCACCAGTGGCCGTGAGGAAAGCTGTCTCTACCCTCTCCAGTTTCTCCCCTGCTAGAAGCTTCTGGAAAAGAGCCTGGCAGTGCTCCAGGCAGTCGGGATGGAGAATGTCGAAGAGGGTCATCTGATAGACCTGAGCTTCGTCGTAGCCCAAGGTCTCTTTCCAAGCGCGGTTGACATATAAAAAGTGCCCTTCAGCATCCACGCTTTGGATGAGGTCAGTGGCATTTTCAAAGAGATCCCGGTAGCGCTCTTCACTTTCTTTTAGGGCTAGCTCCGCCAGCCTACGGTCGGTGATGTCGATGCCGGTGCCCATGACAAACTCCACCTCGCCGGCAGCGTTGATTAGGGCGGTGTTAGACCAAGAAATAAGCCGCAGTGCCCCTTGCTTGGTGCGCCAAAAATTCTCATGGCGATTCAAAAAGAGGGAATGATTGCCCTTGAGCTGTTCAAAAGCTTGCTTCACACCAGGCACATCTTCCGGTGGGATCAAACCTAAGTCCCATAGCAGCCGGCCCTTGACCTCTGCCAGCGAGTAGCCAGAAAGCTGCTCGGCAGCGCGGTTGAAGCGCAAAATGTGTCCCTCAGGATCCAGAACCACCACCAGCGCCCCTGCCGTATCGATAACCGCGTTGGTAAAATCTCGCTCTTGCTTGAGGGATCGTTCTGCCTCTTCTCGCTCGGCAGTCTCCCGGCGGATGAGGAAGTAAACCGAGGCCAAAACCAGGTAAGTAAAAATGAGCCCGCCAAAAGCAATGAGATTGGTTCTAACCCAGGTTAACTGCAGTTCCTGATTGCGTTGCTCCAGAAGGCGATTCTCCTCCTGCTGCAGCACCCGAATCAACTCGACAATTTGCTCCATTAACCTTGGCCCTTCGCTGCTTTCTAGAGCTTCCTGAACGGCAGGTAGCCCCTCTTGCTCCCTCAGTTGCTCCAGCAGCAGCTCTAGGCGCTTCAGGCGCTCTTGCTGCAGGGGGTTGTCAGCAGTGAGCTCTTTCAACAAGCGCAGATGGGTGGAGGTGGCTTCAAGGCTGGCTTGGTACTCACTGAGATAGCGAGGATTATTGGTCAGAAGATAACCATATTGACCGGCTTCGGCGGCGCGGGTTTCCGCCAGCAATCCCTCCAAGCTTTGGATTGCTTTCAGAGTGTGGGCCACTCGTTCTGTAAGCTGCGGCAGTTGAGAGGCATTCCGCTGAGCTGAGTAGGTGATCCCGCCCAAAAGCAAGGCAGCCAGGCCAAAACCGGCGGTAACTTTGAGGAGAAAGCGGTTTTTGCGGGCAGGTTTAGTATCCCCCGACTTAGGCAGCAGAGGCGTCTGAGCCAGTTCCCTCAAAGTACGGCGCAGCTCCAGTTGGGCCACCACCTGATGGGCCAGGGCTTGTAATTGCTCCAGTTGTTCTGGGGTCAGGTGCCGAGGCTGATAATCGACAACGCAAAGCGTGCCCAGGGCCTGCCCTTCTGGAGTTACCAAGGGAATGCCAGCGTAAAAGCGAATGTGGGGCTCTTGAGCGACAAACGGGTTATCGGCAAAGCGGGGATCCTGAGTGGCATCGGGCACCACCAGCGGCTCTTTAGGCGACAAGATGGCGTGGGCGCAGAAGGCCACATCCCGTGGGGTCTCCTGCACATCGACGCCGAATTTGGCTTTAAACCACTGGCGGTGTTCGTCGATAAGGCTGACCAGAGCAATGGGCGTGCCGCAGATGTGGGCAGCCAGCCGCACGAGTTCGTCAAAGCTGTTCTCAGGAGCGGTGTCCAAAATCTGATACTGCCGCAGGGCAGCCAGCCGCTGCTCTTCGTTGGGAGGGAGGGGGGCCTTAGGCATAGGTCAAACTAAGCGGAGAGGAAGGGTTCCGATCCCCCGATCTCGGAGGTCGATAGTCTCAAGGTAAAAGAGGTAACCCCAGCATAACTTCCAAGCCTCTCCACCGGAAGCTACAGGGATCCGATCCCCAAGCTTGCTTCCTGTTGGATTAGTTTGCTACATTTTCGCCATGCTGGTGTCAGCTACTCTGGCTTCTGCAGGCGAGCCGAGATGAGGGGAGGGTTGGAGCTGTAACTGGCCCAGAGTTGCCACAGCCAAGTGTAGGAAAGGCCAGCTTGGCCCAGGTCTCAGTGTTTACACTGATGTCAAAGAAAGCAAATGGGACCACGAGCCCCTGCTTGGTGGGCCTACCGCCGGGCCTACCTAAGATAGGTTCATTTATACTTAACTTTTACTTTGTATGTTGCAAGTAGTCTCAATAAAGTAGGCTCTCAGTTGAAAGTTTTTGGCAAAAGACTTACCATAAAGTGACGGGCTGCCCACAAGGAGAGTAGTGTTCACTATGCAGAAGCTTCAAGATAGCTTGGTCAAAGCCCTCAGTATTGATGGGGCATCGGGTGTGGCGCTGGGGGACTGGAAAACAGGGATGTGCTTGGGGTACAAAGGCACCAACAGTCCCGCCTTCCCAGAAGCGAACTTGGAACTGGCAGTTGCCGGAAATACAGAAGTAATTCGCGCCAAAATGCGAGTTGCTGAGTCTCTTAAGCTTACTGACAAAATCGAGGAGGTTCTTATCCTGCTGGAGACTCAGTACCACCTAATGCATCTAGTCCAGCACATCTCTGGTTTGTTTTTCTATCTGGTTCTGGATCGAGAGAAAGGCAACTTGGCCCTTGCCCGCATCAAGCTTGGCCAAATCGAAAAGGAGCTGGCCCTCTAGAAGTGGAGGTGAAGCCGGACAACCTGGCAGTATCCCCTGAAACCCATTTTGGGGGAGTGCGGAACCGGGGACTTGAACCCCGATGGCATTGCTGCCACTAGAACCTGAATCTAGCGCGTCTACCATTCCGCCAGTTCCGCGGTGATCTACAAGTCTGCCCAAAGCAGGGGATCCCTGTCAAGGCTGGCAAAAGGGATCCCTTGCCGGCGGCTCTATCTGTGCTAAGCTCTGCTGCGCACAAGATTAAAGCCGATAACGCTGACCTTGGCCGACTTTACCTTTACTTGTGAGGGCACTTGCCCCCACACTCAAGCGCGGGCAGGATACTTCGTCACCCCCCACGGTGGGATCCCAACCCCTTGCTTTATGCCGGTGGGAACTTTGGCCAACGTGAAAACCCTCACCCCCGCCCAGCTCAAGGAAACGGGCGCCCATATTATTCTCAGCAACACCTATCACCTGCACCTACAGCCCGGCGAGGACATCATTCAAGCGGCAGGGGGGCTGCACCGCTTTATGGGCTGGTCGGGCCCCATCCTTACCGACTCAGGGGGCTTCCAGGTCTTCAGCCTCAGCGCCATTCGCCAAATCAACGAGGAGGGAGTGACGTTCCGCTCTCCTCTCGATGGCCGCATCATTCACTTCACCCCAGAGCTATCCATCCAGATTCAAAATGCCTTGGGTGCCGATGTGATCATGGCCTTCGACGAGTGCCCGCCCTACCCTGCCAGCCCTGAGGAAGTGGAAGCAGCGGTGCGGCGAACCACCCAGTGGCTGAAACGGTGCGTGAAAGCCCATCGCCGCTCAGATCAGGCTTTGTTTGGCATTGTGCAGGGGGGAGTTTACCCTGAGCTGCGCCGGCGGGCGGTGGAAGAGGTCTGTCGGTTGGATCTGCCGGGCTATGCCATTGGCGGGGTGAGTGTGGGGGAGCCGGTCGAGTTTATGCACGCCGTTGTGCGGCAAACAGCCCCTCTACTGCCGGCAGATCGCCCCCGTTATCTCATGGGGGTGGGCACCTATGCAGAGATGCGGGCTGCTGTGGCCGCCGGAGTGGATTTGTTTGACTGCGTGATCCCCACCCGCTATGCCCGCCATGGCACGGTGATCAGCCGGGGCAAACGCTGGAACATCAAAAATGCGGAACACCGCCGCAGCCTGGATCCCATCGATCCCGATTGCCCCTGCTACACCTGCCGCCACTTTAGCCGAGCCTACTTGTGCCACCTCATCCGCGCCCAGGAGATCCTGGGCTATACCCTGCTTTCTATCCACAACATCACGGAGCTGATGCGCTACACCCAAAAGATGCGCCAGGCCATCTTGGAAGGCCAATTTCATGAGCACTGGGATCCCTGGAGCTAAGCCGGCCGGGAGATTTGTCTGGAAGCATCTGATCCATTTTGGTAGAATAAGTACATGGGATAGTACGTGCATTTAAGCTATCCCATGTAGCCGCAGGAAGGAGTCAGATCATGGCTATCCGAACCCTCAGCAGCGTGATTGAACAGCACATCGCCGGCCTTCCGGGCGTGGTTGCTGTTTTGATAGGGCGGGCCACTGATGGTACCACAGTAGCCAAAGTAACCTACGTCAGCGATTCCCAAGAGGAGCAGGCCCTAGAACTTTTGGGCACCTATGCCAGCGACCTAGTCCAGGCCAACAGTCGTCTATGCCAGCTTGTCAGCTCTGACCAAGAGGCGGACTACCTTTTGGCCGGCACTTCGGCGTTGCGGGTTGTCATCAAAGCGTTTCCCAAAAGCCCCTACTTTGTGTTATTCCTGACCCGTTCCATCACCGACCTGAAAGCGATTTCAGACCGGATTAAGGCCATCTTGATCGACGGAAAACCGCTGCTGCCCCCTGTGCAGGACAGCACTATGTCTGTGGCTCAGGCTTTGATGGACTATGCCAAGCGCTACGCTCCGGATCCTAACTTTGTGGCCCTGCGCCTGTCTTTGAAAACGGGCCTAGACCGCAACCGTCTCGAAAAGGGCACCCTGACCCGACAGGAGCTGCGCATTCTTTACAAAGCGGTAGCAGATCTTTTGGGCCGAGAGCGTCTGCCTATTGCCATGCCGGCCTGAGTAGTTCAAAATAGCTAGCAAGCTTTGTCCAGGGGTAGTTGCTACACCTGGAAGGCTTTTTTAGGTTTACTTTAAGTTTATTTGCTCGCGCTTAAACCCTTTCATCTCGACTGCGACCGCAGGCTCGTCTCTTGAAGGCTGAGTTTGGGGGACGGGCAATCTCTTGCAATCTCAATCTCTATCTGGAGGCAAACTGGTGACCATACGTACCCTTATCAGTGTGGTTGAGCAGCACATTGCCGGTCTTCCGGGCTTGATCGCAGCTTTGGTGGGGCGAGTAACCGATGGCGTTGCAGTGGCTAGGGTTGCGTACACCAACGATGTGCAGGAGGAAATCTCTCTGGAACAGTTGGGCAACTACGCGGCTGACTTGATACAAGCCAACAATCGCCTCTGCCAGTCGGCAAGCGCTGACCAAGAGGGGGACTACCTTTTGGCAGGTACTTCGGCGTTGCGGGTTGTCATCAAAGCGTTTCCCAGAAGCCCCTACTTTGTCTTGTTTCTTACCCGCTCCACCACCGACCTTAAGGCGATTTCAGAGCGTATCAAAGCCATCCTAATTGATGGAAAACCATTGTTGCCCCCTGTTCAGACACCACTGCATCCACTGCTCAGGCTTTGATGAGCTACGCCAAGCGCTACGCCCCGGATCCTAACTTTGTGGCCCTGCGCCTGTCTTTGAAAACGGGCCTAGACCGCAACCGTCTCGAAAAGGGCACCCTGACCCGACAGGAGCTGCGCATTCTTTACAAAGCGGTAGCAGATCTTTTGGGCCGAGAGCGGCTGCCTATTGTCATGCCGGTCTGAGTAGTCGAGAATAGCTGGCGAGGTTTGTCTGAGGGCAGTTGCTGCGCTTGTGGGATCCCCTATTGTTTATCTGAGTTCACTTGCCTATGCTTGAGCATCTACATCTCGACCGCGACCGTAAGCTCATCTCCCTGTTTGGAGAGCCGGTTATCTTCCACTGCCATCACTACAACCTCTTCCTGCAGCAGACTATTGAAGATCCCGACTGGATCGATGGAGTAGGGATCCTGCGCACCGCAGCCCAGGAGATCTTTTACAGTCTTCTGTACGGGGCTTTCAAGGCTCTTGGCATTCAGGAGACCCAAGAGCGCCTGGCAGTGGCAGCTCAGATCTTCAGTTTTTTAGGATTTGGGCGGCTGGCGTTTGAGGTGACACCTTCAGGCGGGGAAGTGCAGCTTACCCATTCTCACTATGCAGAAGGTTGGCTGAGCAAGTACGGGGATCAGGTCAACCGCACACGTCCCATTGACCACTTGGCGGTGGGCTATGTGGCGGCAGCTCTGGATGCCACGTTTGGCGAGCTGGGAAGCTACGGGGCAGAAGAAACGGAGTGTATGGCCGTTACGCGCAAGGATCACTGCGTGATCCAGGCCACTCGGCTGCCAAAGCCTCAGTCGCTGACTCCCAGTCCAGGCATGGGCAAGCTTATTGAGCAGCCAACCCAGTTCCCGCAGCCCGTAACGGCAGTGGACTATGACGCGGTCAACGAAGCTCTGTGGGGCTTGCCTTTGGCCGGAGATGAGCGGGGGCAAATTCGCGCGTTTAACGTGTTGCTAACGCGCATGCCTGCCAACTACTGCAACCGCATTCAATATCGCTTTTTACAGGAGCTGAAGGCGGTGCAGGCTGAGCTGATGGGGGTGGGGGAAGCTCTCATCCGCGAGTCGGGGCATGTTTGTGTCTTCTACACCTTCGGCAACATCATGGAATCGGTGGAGTGGGAAACCCTGGTGGGGCCGATGCTGGAGAAGGACACGGACTGGATCCACGGCGGCTATGCGGTGGCCAGCAGCCTGGGGTGGGGTCGCTGGCAGGCTTTGGAGGTGGTGAGCGGCCAGTCTTGCCGGGTGGCCATTGATGGCAACTACGAAGCCAACTACTTTTTGGCTTCCTACCCACGGGCAGAAGATCCCGCCTGCTATTTTGCTCAAGGGGCGGTGCCGGCGATAATGAATCTGGTCTACAACGGCAACATCCAGCAGAAGCCGGTTTTGGATCAAGTCTTCTACAACCGCCTCTTCCAGCGGGGTGGGCTCTTCCACGGCCAGGAGACCAAGGCCAGAGAGAAGGGGGATCCCTGGTGCGAGTTCTACGCCGCTCGCGTCAGCGGGACGGAGTCCTTGCGGATGTAGGGATCCATGCAGGTGCGTGTCCTCAGGCGGCGGGAGTGTGGAGCGGGGTGGGCCACCGACCTGCTGCTGCCACGTTGCCTTGTCTGGTCAGAGGTAGAGGCTCTGGCCCAGGAATGGGGAGCCGCTTGTCGCTGTTTTCAAGGGCAACTGGTGTGGCTGGATCTGCCCTCAGGCCGGATTACGGCTTCGTTGCGGGTGCCCCGCCTGACGTTGCGACTCCACGATGCTAACGCTGAGGCGCGGATCCTAGATCGCTTGCAGCAGTTGGCGAAGTCTGCTGATTCCAAGGCAGAGGAGAGTTGAGGGCAAGCCTGGCGCGAACATCCTATCCTGCCATGGCAAAGAGGGCGCTCCAGTCGCGGTTGGGAACGCCGGGCTTGGCGATGATCTCAAGGATGCGATTTTGGGCAGCGGGCTGGAATAAACTTTCGACGGCCACTTGGGCTACTTTCGTGCGGGGGATGCTGCCGTCAAAGAGGGTATCCGCCTTGGATAGGACAATGCCATCGTCGTTGTCTTGGTTTTTTAGGCCCCCCGGTCGAACGATGGTGTAGGTGAGGCCGCTTTTTTGCAGGTATTCTTCTGCGCGTTTTTTCCACACCAAAATCAGCCAAAACAAATTGAGGGGGTGGAACAACTGAGACACGCACAGAGAAGAAATCAAAACAAAGTGTTGGATCCCTTTGGCTTTGGCCACATCGACCAGGTTCTTGGTGCCTTCATAATCCACTCGGTAGGGCTGAAAGGGATCCCAACTGGGCCTAGCACCTGTAGCACAGAGCACCACTGTGCATCCTTCCATGCCCGTCTCCAGCGTGGCCGGATCCAGCACATCCCCCACCACCACTTCCGCTTCGGGGGGCAGAACCCGTGCGGCCAGCTCGCGGCTGCGCACCAGCGCCCGTACCGGGATGTCGCGGCCCACCAACTCTTTGACAATGCGGCGTCCGGTTTCTCCTGTAGCCCCTGCAACAAAAGCCTGCATAAGTTTCTCCTGCAAAGCTGCTTATACCCGGCGTAGCTATTCGAGGATTTGCGGTGGCCCCATCTGCCATTATCTTCCCAAAATCGGCCTCAGGTTCCATCCTTTCCATGACAGGATGGTAGGGATCCTGCGCCCCAGTTCACCCAGTTCATCAGATGGTTGCCCAAGCTGCTCCTACTGCCTACGAGGCCCAAACCCAAGCTCTTGCCCAATCTCTGTTCGCCTCTCTTTCGGGAGAGAAGAGATCCCTGCTGGCCCAGTGGCGGGATCAACTGCGCTGGGAGGACAAGCTGCTGGCCTGGGCGATGGAAAACCCCCACTTGCGCACCCAGTTGTTCCGCTTGATCGATGTCTTGCCCAGCTTGAAAAGTAAGGCTGAGGTGGCCCGCCATTTGCAGGAGTATCTTTCAGATCCGGCGGTGGAATTGCCGGGAATGCTGAAAAGCCTGCTCAACTTTGCAGACCCCGACTCCCTGCCAGGGCAGTTGGCTGCCAGCACCCTAACCGCTGCCGTGGAAGCCTTGGCCCGTCGATACATTGCCGGAGAAACCCTGCAGCAAGTCAGCAAAACTCTGGAAGCTCTGCACCGGCAGGGTATGGCTTTCACGCTGGATTTGCTGGGGGAAGCCGTCATCACCGAAGCGGAAGCCCAATCCTATCTGGATCGCTATCTGCAGGTGATGGAGCATTTGGCAAAGATGGTCAAAACCTGGCCACAACCGCAGCCGGTGCCGCAAGTGTCGGTGAAGCTGACAGCCTTCTATTCCCAGTTCGATCCCATCGATCCCCTGGGGGCCAAAGCCAAAGTGGGGGAACGGATTCGCATCCTGTTGCGCCGGGCAGAAGCTCTGGGAGTCGGGATCCATTTCGACATGGAGCAGTACCGCTACAAATCCCTCACCCTGGCCATTTTGCAGGAGCTGCTGCTGGAGCCGGAGTTCCGAGGCCGCACCGACGTTGGCCTGACGCTGCAGGCCTACCTGCGGGATAGCTACACCGATCTGCAAAACCTGATCGCCTGGGCCAAAGAGCGGGGATCCCCGGTGACGGTGCGCTTGGTCAAGGGGGCCTACTGGGATCAAGAGACCATCTTGGCGGCGCAAAAGCACTGGCCACAGCCGGTTTACAACAGCAAGTCTGCTACCGACGCCAATTTTGAGCGCATGACCCAGCTTTTGTTGGAGCACCACACCCATCTCCACGCCGCCATTGCCAGCCACAATGTGCGCTCTCAGGCCAAAGCCATTGCCATCGCCCAAGCGCTGGAGGTGCCCCAGTCTGCTTTTGAACTGCAGGTGCTCTACGGCATGGCCGATCCCCTGGCCAAGGCCTTGGTGCAGAAGGGACAGCGGGTGCGGGTGTACTGCCCCTACGGGGAGCTGCTGCCGGGTATGGCCTACCTGATCCGGCGTTTGCTGGAAAACACCGCCAACACCTCTTTCCTGCGGCAAAGCGTTCAGGGCTACAACCCCGAGCAGCTGTTGGCCCCGCCGGTCTTGGACGAGGGATCCGTTTTCCAGGCTCCTTCCCTCTCGTTTGCCGCCGCTCCCGATACGGATTTCAGCCAGCCCCAGCAGCGGGATCCCTTTTTTCAGGCATTGGACAAGGTTCGGCCTCAATTGGGTCAGAGGGTTCAGCCCTGGATTGCCGGAGAATATCGCCCCACTCGACAAGCGATGCTCTCCCTCAACCCTGCGGATCCTGAACAGGTGGTGGCGGAAATTGGGTTGACCGAGCTGGAACAGGTGGAGCAAGCCTTGGCAGCGGCCCAAGCCAGCTTCCCCAGCTGGAGGCGCACCCCCGTTGCCGTGAGGGCGGGGATCCTGCGGCGGGTGGCGGAGCAAATCGAAGCCCAGCGGGCGGAGCTGGCTGCCTGGATGGTGCTGGAGGTGGGCAAGCCCATTGCCCAGGCCGATGGGGAAGTTTCCGAGGCCATCGATTTTTGCCGCTACTACGCCCAACAGATGGAGGCTCTGGAGCGGGGACGGGAGTGCAACCTGCCCGGCGAAACCAACCATTACCACTACCAGCCCCGCGGTGTGGCGGTGGTGATCGCCCCCTGGAACTTCCCCCTCTCCATCCCCTGTGGCATGACAGCGGCGGCTTTGGTGGCCGGAAACTGCGTGCTCCTCAAACCGGCGGAGCAATCTTCGCTGATCGCCGCCAAACTGGCGGAGTTTATCCTCAAGGCCCTTGCCGAAGCTGGGATCCCGGAGGGTGTTTTTCAATTCCTGCCGGGGGTGGGCGAAGCCATTGGCCCCCTGTTGGTTCAAGACCGGCGGGTGCACCTGATTGCCTTCACCGGATCCCAGGCGGTGGGTTGCCAGATCCTCGCCCAAGCCGCGCAACTGCAGCCGGGCCAGCACCACATCAAACGGGTCATTGCCGAGATGGGGGGCAAAAACGCCATCCTCATCGACGAAAGCGCCGACCTGGATCAGGCGGTCAAAGGAGTGGTCAACTCCGCCTTTGGCTACAGTGGCCAGAAATGCTCCGCCTGCTCGCGGGCGATCGTTTTGCAGTCCATTCACGACCTGTTCTTGGGGCGGCTCATCGAGGCGGTGCGCTCTTTAAATGTGGGGGATCCGGCCCACCCCAGCACCCAAGTTGGCCCGGTCATCGATGCAGAGGCCCAAGCTCGCCTGCACCAGGCCATTCAATCGGCCCAAGCCTATGCCCGTCTCGACCTCAGCCTGCCCGTGCCGGAAAAAGGCTACTTCGTCGGCCCCACTGTGTTCAGCCAGGTGGATCCCCAGTCAGAGCTGGCGCAGCGGGAGCTGTTTGGCCCGGTTTTGGCGGTGATCTCAGCGCCGGACTTTTCTTCTGCTCTGCAGATGGCCAATGCCACCCCCTACGCCCTCACCGGCGGTCTCTACAGCCGCACCCCTTCCCACATTCAACAGGCTCGCCAGGACTTTGCCGTCGGCAACCTCTACATCAACCGCGAGATCACCGGGGCGTTGGTGGAGCGGCAGCCCTTCGGCGGCTTCAAGCTCTCCGGCGTGGGATCCAAAGCCGGCGGCCCCGACTACCTGCTGCAATTTTTAGAGCCGCGCACCGTAACCGAAAACACACAACGGCAGGGCTTTGCTCCCATCGAGGGATCCTGAGGATAGGGCTTGGGAAAGCTCATTGGACAGGCTTGGCCACATCCCCAACCTTGAAGCCTGCCCCGCTGAGAATGCGTCCCACACTGGAGCTGTCATCCACCTCCGTCAGTTGGACCTGTCCGGCTGGCTCAGTCAATTTGCGCAAGACTGTCCCCGTGGCCGGATCCTTCACCTCGCGGACGACGCGCTCCACAGAAAGAATCAATCCCACCCGATAGCCATCGCGGCTGCCTTTGTTCAGGATCACCTGGTTGCCGTAGACATCCGCCACCAAGGCGTCAACCGTTGGCAGAGAGCGAGGCTGAGCTGCCAAGCGCCCGGCAAAACCGGCCAACTGCTGGGCAATTTGCTCCACCGCTTGTTGGCTTGCCAATACCAACAGCTTCTCTTCGTTGCTGGTGGCGGATCCCCCGCCAAAGCCGGCAACCGTGACCGTGCTATCCGACTGGCTGGCGTTGCCTTTGCCCTCGACCACGGCCAAGATCTCGGCAGTACTGGTGCTCACCAAGCGGGCATTCAGCTGCACGTTGGCATCGGCATCCACTGACTCAGCCCCCACCGCCAGCGGGAAGCTGCCGAAGGGAGTTAAGACCGGTGCCCCACCCCCAGAACGGCGCACAGACACATCAAACTGGGTCACACTGCCGAGGATCACCGCATCGACCCCTAGGATCCGGCCTACCTGAGCAGCGGTGTTGGCATCCAGTCGACCGGATAGACCCAGGTTCTGCTCGGCCAAGATCGCGTCCAGCCGCGAGCGCTCGATGACGGAAAAGGTGCCATCTCTCACCAGCCGATCCACCAACAGGTCGCTCACCCCCCGAGAAGCCTCGCGGAAGCTGTAGGGATTGCTGAGGCTGCTGAAATCAAAGTCCAAGACTGCAATCCGAGAACGGGATGTGGGTTGCGGCGCTTGTCCCACCTGTCTGGGGGCAGAGAGGGTGCAGCGAATGTCTTGGGGAAATTGCTGGCAGAGGGCTGGATTGGCGGATTGGGCCACCACCGGGATCCCTGTCCAGCCTAGGCTTACCAAAGGGATCCCGAACAGCAAAACGGAAGAGAGGTTGCGCATGGTTAAACGATCTCCTAGATCTGGGAAGTGGCCACAGTTACTCTCAGCTTGCACCCAAAAGAGCTTCAGGGCGGTGACCGGTATCACCTGGCAGCTAAGGGCTAAGGATCCTGACGTCGCCTGTTCCCAGAAGATGCCCTACACTCTACCGACTACAAGGTTGTTGAAAAAAGGGATTGAGAAGGTTTGTATAGGAGAGTTGACAAATCTCAACCCTGTTGAGCAAAGGTACTCGCTCTCTGCAATTGACATCCTCCCCGGCCTGAAGGCCGGAGATTCCTACCACGCTACGCATGGATGGCTCCTTGCGCAGTCGTCTCGGCGGGTTCCTGCTTCCG
>NZ_JBSSAC010000049.1:0-21098 GCF_054058315.1 Thermostichus sp. MS-CIW-40 | reverse complement strand
CCTTTCGCGGCAGCGGGCCGGAGGCCTTTCTGGTCGGTGCCATCAACATCCTTGCTCGCGGGATACAGCTGTTGCGAGACGAAGGGCAGGACACGGCCGACGCTGCGGTCGGGATGCGGGTGGGTGAACCACCCGTGTCAGCCCGGATGGCCTGCGGATCGAACTGCACGGGCGGTCGGAAGCAGGAACCCGCCGAGACGACTGCGCAAGGAGCCATCCATGCGCAGCGTGGTAGGAATCTCCGGCCTTCAGGCCGGGGAGGATGTCAAGGTATTCTGTAGAGTACGCCAAGGCTGGCTCTTGCTACGGCCCCTAGATGTTGCCTTGTGTAACAGCAAGGGCATAATCTTTTGTCCTGCCTAGAGGTCTGCTGTACAACGAAGAGCGAGATACAGCTTTTCTCGACGTTGTGGGAGGTCTGTGGAGTTATCTGTGGAGTTAATAGAATCCCGGCCCCCTACACGTCTGTACTGGCTTCGGGAGGCGTCGTCGGAAAAAGCTGTGAGCCCCATTGCTAGCAACAGCCGGTTAGTTCCACTTTTGGGAATCGTCATGGAAAGTCGTGGTTACAAAAAGTCCTCACAGAAGAGCTTTGAGTTGATGCGGCATTTCGCAGAAACCTACGCCAAACGCTCCGAGACCTTTTTCTGCTCGGATCCATCAATTACGACGGCGGTGATCGAAGGCTTGGCTCTGCACAAAGAGCAATTGGGCGCCCCGCTGTGTCCCTGTCGTTTTTATGAAGACAAAGAGGCAGAAGCAAAAGCAGGCTATTGGAATTGCCCCTGTGTACCCATGCGGGAGCGAAAAGAATGTCACTGTATGCTGTTTTTGACGCCGGATAACCCCTTTGCCGGCAAGAGCCAAACCCTAGAGGAGGTGCCCCTGGAATACCAAACTACCAAATGACAGCGCCCGGCAGGGACAAAGGCAGGCTTTGGAAGGGTGACAGGGCTCGGTATAATCGAAAAACCGTTGGGCAATGGTTATTTGCACGAGGAGGAAACGCTTTTATGACTCCCTCACTTGCTAACTTCCTCTGGAGCTTGGTGGCTGGTGCAGTTGTGCTGGGGGCTCTCTTTGGCGCCATCATCTTTGTCAGCCAAAGGGATAAAGTGCGTCGTCGCTGAGATCCCCGCTCGTTGGCACTTGCCCGCCAATGCTTCCCTTTTCCCTGTACTGCTATCGCTGGGTGGGGAGAGACTGGGGTGGCAAGATGTGGCTGCGGTACGCAATCGCTGGAGGGCTTCGCCCCTGTTGTCGGGGATCCAGCTGGGTTGGGTGACCAACAGATTGAGATCTAAGGTGCTTGAAGCCGTTGTTGCAAACGATCACACCTTATGATCGAAGACTATCCAGCGATACCCCAGGGATCCCTTGCCAGCGTTGACCCACCCCTTGTATTACTGGCGGCAAAAAAACCGCTACTACCACGAGGATCTGGAGCGGCTGCATCGCTTTTTTGTCCCTGCCGGTTTGCGCATCTTGGAGATTGGTTCCGGCACGGGATCTCTGCTCAATGCCTTGCAGCCCAGCTTCGGGGTGGGGATCGACCGAGATGCGGACATTGTTGCCCAAGCTCAGGCAGAGTTTCCCCATCTCCATTTCCGGGTGCAAGATGCCCACACGCTGGACAAAGGGGATCCCGTCTTGGCGGAGCCTTTTGATGTGATCTTGCTCGTCAATACCCTGGGCTACCTGGCCGACATCCAGCAGGTTCTCCAGCAGTTGCGCCGCTTCTGTACCCCACGCACCCGCCTGATCCTCTCCCACCACAACCCGCTCTGGGAGCCGATTCTGGGCTTGGCAACCGCTCTGAAGCAACGGATGCCTCTGCCGGCAGCCAACTGGTTATCGGCAGCCGATGTGGCCAACCTGCTGCACTTGGCAGGATACGAGGTCATTCAGCAGGGCAAGCGGCTGTTGTTGCCGCGGCGGATCCCGTTCCTTTCGACTGTGATCAACCAGGTGATTGCCCCACTGCCCGGGATCAACGCCCTCTGCCTGACGGAATATACGATCGCTCGCCCACAACCTGACCCGGCTTGGGATCCTCCCCCTGAGCAGCAACCTTCCTGCACCGTGGTGATTCCGGCTCGGAATGAAGCGGGCAACATCCGCCGCTGCGTGGAACGCTTGCCCGAGATGGGATCCCGCACCGAGATCATTTTTGTGGAGGGGCATTCCAGCGACGGGACTTGGGCCGAGATCCAGCGGGTGCAGGCGGAATACCAAGGGATCCGCAATATCCGGGCTCTGCGGCAGGAGGGCAAGGGCAAGGGGGATGCGGTGCGCAAGGGGCTGGCTGCCGCTACAGGGGATGTGTTGATCATCCTCGATGCCGATTTGACGGTACAGGCAGAGGACATGCCCAAGTTTTTCCGGGCTGTGGCTTCCGGGCGATGTGATTTTGCCAATGGTTGTCGCCTTATCTATCCCCTGAAACCAGAGGCAATGCCTCGGCTAAACCAATGGGCCAATCGTTTTTTTGCCGCTCTCCTCTCCTACATTCTCGGCATCCGCATCAAAGATTCCCTCTGTGGCACCAAGGCCCTGTGGCGGGAGGATTACCAGCAGATTGCCAGGCTACGCCAAGAGTGGGGGGATTTCGACCCGTTTGGAGATTTTGACCTGTTGCTGGGATCCGCCAAGCGCACCCTGAAGATCCTGGATATCCCCGTGCGCTATTTCCCCAGAACCTATGGTCGCTCCAACATTCACCATGTGCGAGAGGGGCTGCGGCTGCTGCAGATCTGTGGCTTTGCCCTCAAGCGCTTTAAGGGGTGCTGAATGTTGCTCTAGACCAAAGGCGCCGGTCTGTACTTCTGTCGAGGCAGGGCCAGTCTCTGCAAGTACTTCTCCACCGTTGGGATTCCCGCCTAGGCACCCAGGACTCGTTACAATAATTAGTCAATCGGATCACTGTAATGTGTGGATCGGCCCCCATGGGGAGTGCCACGGGAACGAGCAATGGGAGAATCCGTATTGAGCAGGCTGGGCCAATGGATCTCGAATACCCCCCTGCGCTCCCTCGACCAAGCTTATGAGGCTGCCCTGCGCATTAAAGCCATTGAGGATCAATACTTCCAGGGAGGGTCCATTGGCAGCAATGGGCAACACGGCCAGAATGTCAGCCGCTACTTTCAGATTCAACTGCGCCGGCAACTGCGCCAGATCGATCTGCGTTTGGCAGAGTTCAGAGCCAGCAGCGCCCTTTCTCGCCTGCCGGATCCCGAGCAAAATGGCAGCGGCCCTACTTCTGCCCAAGATAAAGCTCAACAACTCCATGCCGCTGAGGCCAATGTTTCTGAAAGCAGCAGCGAAAACTCCGAGAATGGTTGCCAAAGACGAGATCTTTCCATTTTGGAGAAACTGCAGTTTATCGATCAGGTGACTTCTCGATACAAACGCCCGACCAGAAAATCCCAGCCCATCTCTGCTTCAATTTCCACTTCACCTGAGCCTCTCGAACGGCCAGAACAACCTACCTCAACCCAACCCAGTTCTCCTGATGTCTCTGTCAAGGCAGGCTCCGGCAATGGCGCTGCCCCGGTCGCTTCCAAAGCTGCGATTCTGCCCCGCTCCATTCTGCGCACGGCCAGCCAAATCCGCCGTGAGCTGAGTTCCCAGGCCGAAGAGGAACTGATCCAGGAGTATCGCGAGGCTCGCACTCGCACACTGGTATCGATTCGTTTTCTGTTGTTGTTGGCCATTTTGCCTCTGCTCACCCAGATCCTCTCGAAAAACTTTCTGTTTGGGCCATTGGTAGATCACTTGCAACAACGGGAGCCTGCCATTGTGGCTCTGAGCCACGAATTTCAAGAAAAAGCCCTGACAGAGTTCGAGTTTTTCAAGGAAAGAATAGAATTTGAGCGAGCTTTGCACCATCAATCTCCAGAGTGGGATCTGGAATCAGCAGATCAACTGTCCATGAAGGCAGAGGAACTGCTGAAAAAATATAGCCGTAGGAACTCGGAAGGCTTGAAGAATATCCTTGCTGATTTGCTTTCGCTGCTGGTGTTTGGCTGGCTTATCTTTGTTGGGCGTGAGGAAATCGAAGTCCTCAAGTCTTTTTTGGATCGTCTGATCTACGGTCTCAGCGATAGTGCCAAGGCTTTCATTATTATTCTCTTTACCGATGTGTTTGTCGGTTACCACTCTCCCCACGGTTGGGAGGTGCTGCTGGGTAATTTGGCTGCCCATTTGGGGTTACCGGAGAACCGCGATTTTATCTACGGCTTTATTGCTACTTTTCCGGTTTTCCTAGATACGCTTTTTAAGTATTGGATCTTTCGCTATCTAAACCGTGTATCGCCGTCTTCGGTGGCCACCTATCGGGCTATGAACGATTAAGGGTTCGCAGTTGCATTTCAAACTGGGTTGAGACGCTTCCCAAGCGCTCCTTGCCGCTGCCGTAACCATCCACAACCTCTCTCAGAGGAAGAAAGAAGTTGGGGATCGACCTGACGAATCGTTTGATTGCCATTTGAAGCAACCGTAATTCGAGTTTCCTGAGTTAGCTGGGCGGGCGTAAGGATTGTCGATGGCAGAACCCACAGACAAACCAACGCTCCAATTCGGCGGCAGGGGTGGGACAGCGGCAGGCGGGGCAGGGGAACAGGTTTTGCTGGGTTTGTTGTTGCTTCACCACTCTGGCCCAGCGCTCGAAAGCCACTTTCGGGTCGGAGGTGGGCTGTTTTGGATTGGGGCTGCGACAGGATCCAGGGCGTTGTCCATCTTGGTCTGCTGGGCGGGGAGCGCCATAAAACTTGCTGGTCAGCTCCGCATCAGGATGGGGGGCAGCCGGGCTGGATCCCTTGTGCCAGGCACCAGGGCTGAAGCGGATATCGCTGAGGGGAGGTTGGATGCGGCTGTTGAGTTTCTTGAGAATGAGCTGACGTTGCAAGGTTAAATTTTGCGCCCAGGCCGGGGTAGAGGTGGCCACTTGCAGCACCTGTCGGCACACGCTGAGGGGATAGGTTTGGGCGGCTACGGCCTCTCCGACGAGTTCGGGCCAAAGCTGCCGCAGGGTTTGCATTTGCTTCAGTTCAGCCCAACGGGGATGGCTGCCAAAGCTTCCCAGTACCTCATCTAACCGCTGCAACATGGTGTCGATAGGGTGTCAATGGCAGGCAATAGCTTAGGAAACACCATTTTGGTCTTCCGGCGATTGAGCCGCTTCTTTGAGGGCAGAGTGAATGGAGTCGGTATCGGGCAAAGAAGGGGATCCGCCATTTTGACTGAGGGGGGCAAATCCCTCTAGGCTGCGGATATGAATATCTTGTTGCGGGAAGGGGATGCGGATCCCACGTCGCCGAAACTCAGCCTCGATCAGGAAGTTTAGCTCGCTGATCAAGACAAACTGATCTTGAGGACGGTTGATCCACACCAGCAGCTCAAAGTTAAGTGCAGAAGGGCCAAAGGACTTGAGCCAGACTTGGGGGGCGGGGCTGCTCAACACCCGAGCATTTTCTTTGGCGGCGCTGAGCAGGGCTTCGGTAACCAAGGCGGTATCGGAGCCGTAGGCCACGCCGACCGGAATGTGAATGCGACAGCGGGGATCCCGGTAGCTCCAGTTCACCACCTTCGATTCGGTAAAGCGGGAGTTGGGCACAATCACAAAAATGCGATCCAGGGTGCGCAAGACGGTGGCCCGTGGGCCAATGCGCTCCACCGTGCCGAGCAGGTTGTCCACTTCCACCAGATCCCCGATTTGGATGGGGCGCTCCAGCAAAATGGCAATGTAGCTGATGTAGTTGTTGGAGAGGTTTTGCAAACCAAAGCCGATCCCCAAACCCACCGCCCCGGCAATAACCGCCAAGGAGCCCAGATTAAGGCCGCTGAAGGGCAAGACCAGAAGGATGCCGAACAGGGTCAGGATGTACTTGAAGATGGCCGCCGAAGACTCTTGGGTGCCCAGATCCAGCCCCAGGCGTGCCAAAAAGCGCTGCTTGAAGCCAACGCTGACGTAGTGGGCGCCGGTGAAAACCAAGATGGAGAGGACGAGGAAGACCAGCAAGCTGGCAATCGAAACGCTGGAGTTGGGCAGAGGCTGGGTGAGAACGCCCAGAGCCGTGGCGACCACACGACCCAGGCCCAGGTAAAAGGAGCGCTGAAACGGTCGCAGGGCAGGTATGAAGCTGATGCCGCGATCCAGCGAGATGCCGGCGATGAGGATTGCCCCCACGCCCCGCAGCAGCATCCCACCCACATCAATCCAGGTGCCCCAGGCCTCTCCGGCCTTAAGCTCCAACCAGCCTTGCAGACGGGTTAAGCTGCGGTCAAACAGCCGCCAGAGGAAGAACCCCACCACCAGGGTGGCGATCCCTGCTAAAAGGGTCAGAACCAGCACGCGCGGATCCTGGGCCCGCTGCAGAGCCAGCAGATCTTTGCGGTAATCGGCAATCGCTTGCTCCAACCGCCGCGCCCAACTGTTAGCCACCAGACGCACGTCATTCAGGTTCACCTGACCCGGTGCCACCCTGCGCTCCGCGGCAGCATCGGCATAGGTGACGGTAAACAAATACCGTTGGGTGGCCTCAAAGCGGCCTCTTTCCCCCAGGCGTAAGATGTATTGCCCATTGGCATCCTGGGCTACCCGTACCTCTGGCTGTGGCAACTGCCCTTCTTCGAGAAAGCGCTCGATGATCGCCCGAACGTTGTCGGCCCGCACATCGCTGGGGTAGTCTGCCGTCTGCAGGCGGAACACCGGTATGTTCCCGACCAGCACTTCTGTGCCCTCTTGGCCGGTCAAAGGGATCCCGATTGGGCTGGGGGCTGGGGCAGGGGATCCCTCCGGTGTGGGGCGGGGATCCGTCAGGAAAAAGTTGGGATCCCGAAATTCAAGGGCTTGAGCCAATGAAGGGGCAGAGGCAACGGCAGGGGTGAGCCAGAGACCTATCCCCACCATCAGCCCAACCCAAAGAGCTGCTCGCTTAAGTGGGACGGAGTCCTGCATGGCCGGTTTGGTACGAACGCCTATCGATCAATTGGGGATCCCTGGTGCTGCCCCGCAAGCTCATGGTGGCACAAGCCGACCTCAATTTTGGCCGATCTGAGCAAGGATTTTAGGTGCCCTGAGAATGGCCCAGAAGGCGTTGACGCAGCTTTTTGATTCTATCTCGCAGCTCGGCGGCTTCCTCAAATTCTAGGTTTTTGGCGGCCTCTTTCATCTTCAGTTCCAGTTGGCCGATCAGCTCTGGAATCTCGGAGAGAGGAATCTCCTGCGCAGCTTGAAAGGCTTTTTCCAGATCTGGGTCGTTAAGTTTGCGGGAGATGGCCAAAAAAGACAAGATGGCATTGCTGTTTTTCTTGACGATGGGCTTGGGCGTGATGTTGTGTTGGCGGTTGTATTGCAATTGAATTTCGCGGCGACGCTGGGTTTCGGCAATGGCCCGGGCCATGCTGCTGGTCATGGTGTCGGCGTACATCACCACCATACCGCGGACATTTCGTGCTGCCCTCCCAATCATCTGAATCAGGGAGCGCTCTGCTCGCAAAAACCCTTCTTTGTCGGCATCCAAAATGGCCACCAAGGAGACTTCCGGCAGGTCTAACCCTTCCCGCAGCAAGTTAACTCCTACCAACACGTCAAAGGCCCCTTCTCGAAAATCTTGTAAGATTTCAATTCGCTCAATCGAGGTGATCTCGGAATGCAAATAGCGAACTCGGATCCCTCGCTCCTGGAGATATTCTGTGAGATCTTCTGCCATCCGTTTGGTGAGGGTGGTCACGATCACCCGTTCGGCAGATCCCTGCCGAGAGCGTTCCAATCGCAAATAAATTTCTCCCAGCAAATCGTCCACTTGCCCAGCCGTGGGGCGCACATGCACCTCAGGATCCACCACGCCGGTGGGCCGAATTACCTGTTCGACAACCCGACCGCTGCCGGGCACATAGAACTTCAGGGTCTTGCCATCTTCCACCAGGGTTTCAAATTGGGCCTCGCTCTGCTCCAGTTCCCAGTTGCCGGGAGTAGCCGAAACAAAGATGCACTGATGAACTTTGGCCCAAAACTCTTCGGCTTTGAGGGGGCGATTGTCGAGGGCGCTGGGCAGGCGAAAACCATGATCTACCAGCACCTGCTTGCGGGCACGGTCGCCATTGTACATGCCGCGAATTTGGGGCACGGTCACGTGGGATTCATCCACCACCAGCAGCCAATCGTCGGCCTTGAAATAATCCACCAAGCAGGCGGGGGGCTCTCCTGCTTTGCGCCCTGTTAAATGTCTGGAGTAGTTTTCGATCCCGTTGCAATAGCCCACCTCTCGCAGCATTTCTAGGTCGTAGCGGGTGCGCTGCTCTAGGCGTTGAGCTTCCAGGAGCTTGCCTTCTTTGCGAAAGAAGGCCAGTTGCTCTTCCAGTTCTTGCTCGATATTGAGGATCGCCCGCTCCAATTGTGCTTCCGGCGTTACAAAGTGCCGAGCAGGATAAACTCTGAGGGCGCTGAGGCTGTTCAAAATCTCACCTGTAACCGGATCAATTAAGCGAATGGCCTCGATCTCATCGCCAAAAAATTCGATGCGAATGACCCGATCCTCATACGCCGGCACAATTTCCAGCACATCCCCTTTGAGGCGAAATCGCCCCCGCACCAGCTCCAGGTCATTGCGCTCGTACTGGATGCTGGCCAGATCCCGCAGGACATCCCGTTGGTTAATCTCCTGGCCGACTTTGAAGGGGATGGAAGCCTTCAGGTATTCTTCTGGCATGCCCAGACCATAGATGCAGCTCACCGAGGCCACCACAATCACATCCCGCCGTTCAAACAAGGAGCGGGTAGCCGAGTGCCGCAGCATATCGATTTCATCGTTGATAGAGGAAGATTTGGCGATGTAAGTATCGGTGCTGGGAACATAGGCTTCCGGTTGGTAATAGTCGTAATAGCTGATGAAGTATTCGACGGCATTATTGGGAAACAGCTCTCGTAGCTCATTGCACAGTTGTGCCGCCAGCGTCTTATTGTGGGCCATCACCAAGGTGGGCCTGCCCACCTGCTGAATGGTATGGGCGATGGTAAACGTTTTGCCGGTTCCGGTTGCCCCCAGCAAGGTTTGGAAACGATGGCCTTCTGAAATCGACTTCACCAAGCCGGCAATTGCCTTAGGTTGATCTCCGGTGGGTTGATAGGGAGAAACCAGTTGAAACTCTGACATGGGTTTGACTTTCGGATGGGCCTAGATAGCTGCCGGGCTGGTCAAGGCAGGGCTGATCTGCACGTTGGTTTGGAATGGTGGTGCGGATCACAAAGGCTTGTGGGGTGCCTCTAAACTTGGCCGCCTGCTCAGCGGTGGGCTCCAGCTGGCACACCAGGGTTAGCCTCTGTTCCATGGTAAGGTTTTATCATGCAGGACTGAGGGCAGCGCTTCTTCACTAGGCCTGTTCATGCCAGCAGTGCAGAGCAGTAGGGCCTGGGTGTCCGCGCCATGTCTCCCTCGGTGCAGAGATTGAGATATGGGACGACGGCAACTCTTGCGCGGGATCCTGATTGGGCTTGGTCTTCTGGCCGCCATGGTGGTGTGGGTTGTCGTATGGCTGCTCACCCGCAGTCCGGTAGCTTTGTTGCTGGCCCACCCGGAGCTGCCACCCATTGTGGGCTTTGCCCCCAGCTCCGCACAAGCGCTGCTGGTGTTGGCTGTTCCCCTGGACGAGGTGCAAGCGTTTTGGCAAGCGGCAACTCCTGCCCCCCAGCGACGCGCTGCCCGTCAGCAGTGGCAAAAGTTTTTCTCCCCTGAAGGCCCAGGCTGGCTGGGATCCTTGCTGGCCGGGGGATCCCTTGATTTCGAGCGGGAGGTGCGGCCCTGGCTGGGGAAGAGCACCCTCCTGGCCAGCTTGCCAGAGTGGGGCACCTTGGTTGCCCTAGAAACGCGGGATGCGGCGCTCTCTCAATTTGAGCTGAACCTGTTGTGGGAACGGCAGAGCTTGGCCGGGAGGCCGGTGCAGGTAGACACTTACAAGGGCATTCAGGTGGTGTCCAGCCCGATTCCGGGCCTGCAGGGTTTCTCGGCAGCGGTTTTCGGCGAGCAATACGTGTTGCTGGCGGAGCAGCCTGCTGCCATTCGCGCCGCCATCGATGCTTGGCAATTGCCGCAGTTGTCTCTGGTGGCTCAGCCTCTGTTTCAGCAGGTCATCCAGCCCTTGCGGGAGGCGCATGTGGGTTGGGCCTTCTGGCAAAATCCAGAGGCGGTTTCTTCAGATGGGCTGACGTTGCAGGCGGTAGGGCTGGGGTTGGGGGTAAACTTCCGCGGCTTGGTGGCCGAAAGTGCTGCCCTCTGGCATGCGCCCGCTGGCTTCTCCTTGCCGGCGGCAGAAGCCTTTCGCCCGCAGATCCTTCAACATCTGCCGGATAAAACCTTGGCGCTGATTTCCGGAGAGAATCTGGTCTCAGTTTGGCAGAGCCTGGGGCAGATCCAGCCCCTAAATCCCCTGGGGTTGCGGGTGGATCCCGGCCAGTGGCTGCAGCGCTTGCAATCTCAGGTGGCGCTGGACTGGCAGCGTCTGTTGCCGGAACGGGGAGAGTTTGCCTTTGCCCTTTTGCCCGGCGACGGGGATCCAGCCTGGCTGTGGGTCGGTAAGCTGCCGGATGAGTCGGTCGCGACAGCGGGACGGAGTCCTTATTTCGACTTGGATGAGCGGGCACGCGCCCAAGGCTGGCAGGTAATCTCTCTGGCAACGAAGCGTGGCACCGCCACCGCCTGGGCCCAACCGACCACTCCTGCGGGGGAGACGGAGTCCTTGCCGTCAGAACCCCCGCCGGTCGCGACAGCGGGACGGAGTCCTCACCGCTCCACCCATCGACCGGAGATCCCCGTGTTGGCAGGGGAGCGGCTGGAAGTCAGCGGGAAGGGAGGATCCGCGTCATTGCAGGCGGCAGAAGCTCTCCCCCAGTCGCGTCAGCGGCGCGGAGCGCTAACGCTGCCAGGGATCCCGCTGCCGGCACAGGTGTATCATGCCGATCGCAAAGGCTATTCCTACCTGGCCTCTTCTTTGGGGGCTCTGGAGACGGCCCTCGCAGATCCCCCCTTGAGTGCAAATCGCGCCTGGCGCAAGTTGGTGGCTTCCCTGCCCCACCGCAATTTGGGCTATGGCTATGGATCCCTGGGGTTGCTCTTGGAAAGCGAGCTGCCCGACCCGGTCGCGTCAGCGGCGCGGAGCGCTAAGGGATCCCGCTGGGCATCCACGCGCTTTGCCTTCGCCACCACAGCCCTAGCGGTTTCTGAAGCTCCCTACCCCGATCGGGGCTGCCAGATTACCCAAATGGGCAAGCTGTTTTGGGAGTGGCATTGAGGGTCAGACTATCCAGGGATCCCGGCAGTTGGCGTGGATGTATTTGGCCAGGTAGACCTGGTTGCCTGTTTCATTCCACTCCACAAAGTCGAAGATTTGGGTGAGCAGCAGCATTCCTCGGCCCGACTCTTCGGTTTCCAAGATGTTATGTTGGCATCGGTGGAGCTTCTCTTGGGGACAAAAGCCGGGCCCTTGATCCCGCACCAGCCATTGGTAAAAGGGTTCGGAGCTGGCGTACTCGATGATCACCTTCTTGTTGGGATCGAGGCCGTTGCCGTGGCGGACGGCATTGATGATCGCTTCCTGTAGGCCCAAACGTATTTCCGCTCTCCAGGCAGGAGGGACTTTTGAGATCAAGAGATCGAGGACAGGCTGAGTGTAGAGGGTGGAGGGAAAGCTGATAACGCTCCAGGAGCAGTGGGCGGGTTTGAGGGAAAGGGCAATCACGGAGGCAGTCTTCCCTGGGGCACGGCACTCTGACCCCATTCTAGCAATCCCATCGGGGTCAACCCCAGCAGAGGTGCGGCAGGAGCTCGGCAAGGGGACTTTTGCCGTACCATCTTGAGTGGTAAGTCTCTTCGCGGTTTTATGGCGATCAAGGTTGGAAATAAGGTCAAAGTTCGCTCTGTCCAGGATCGCGGACAAGAAAACCTCAGCGCTCTGGTGGGCAAAGAGGCTGTGGTGCTGGCACGGCGTGTGGTCGATGGCAGCGGTGTCGGCTACATTCTGGAGTTTCCCGATCGCTCTCGACATTGGTTTTTCGAGAGTGAACTGGAGGTGCTCTAAGCCCCTGTCTGTGTTCTGTTGTCTAGAGGGTCGGTTGGTGGCTTCTCCTCCTCATTTGACTCGCCGTTTGCTGGCCCGCCAGATGGCCGCGCAGGTGGATGGCCTGACCGTGGAAATGGCTGCTGCTGCTCTGGAGGCTATGCTGGACAGCATTAGCCAATGCCTGGCCCAGGGGGGATCCGTGCGGCTGGCTCGCTTTGGCACGTTCTCGCTGCGCCATCGTCCCGCCCGGCAAACCTATCATCCGCGCACCAAGGCCCCTGTTCACATCCCGGCTGCCGATGTGCCTCATTTTGTTCCCAGCCCTGAGCTGGGGCGTCCAGCTGGGGTTCGGGTGTCCAAGTCTGAGTCCGCGGGATCCGTGTAGGGTAGCTGCAGAATGACCGTCCTGCTGTGGTTTCGCACCGACTTGCGCCTGCTGGATCACCAGCCGCTGACGCGGGCATGCCAACAGGGATCCCCTTTGATCCCCTTGTATTGCTTGGATCCCCGCCAGTTCGGCGAGACTTCCCTTGGGCTCCGCCCCAGAACCGGCCCTTTCCGCGGTCAGTTTTTGCTGGAGAGTTTGGCGGATTTGCGGCAGCAGTTGCGGTCGCGCGGCTCGGATTTGGTGATCCGCCAGGGACAGCCGGAACACGTGATCCCCACCTTGGCACAGGAGTGGGGAGTCAAGGCGGTCTACGCCCATGAAGAGGTGGGCACCGAGGAGAAGGAGGTGGCGGCAGCGGTTGAGCGGGCTTTGCAGCCTCTGGGGATCCGGCTGCAGGTTGATTGGGGCCATACCCTCTATCACCCTGAGGATCTCCCCTTTTGTCTCTCGCAACTGCCGGAGCTGTTCACCCGCTTTCGAAAGCAAGTCGAGGGGAGCACCCCCATCCGGGATCCCTTGCCCATTCCCGCGATCCCCCCCCTGCCGTCGGGTTTGGATCCCGGCCCTCTGCCCACCCTGGCCTCGCTGGGGCTATCTTCACCTGCCGGGGATCCACGGGCCCGCTTCACCTACCTTGGCGGCAGCACTGCTGCCCATGCCCGCCTGCAAACCTACTTTTGGGATCGGGATCGGCTGCGCCTCTATAAAGAAACCCGCAACGGCATGTTGGATCCCGACGATAGCTCCCGGCTTTCTGCTTGGTTGGCGCTGGGCTGCATCTCCCCTCGCACCGTCTATGCCGAGGTCAAGCGTTACGAGCAGGAGCGGGTGCGCAATGAGTCCACCTACTGGCTGGTGTTTGAGCTGCTGTGGCGGGATTATTTTCGGTTTATCTTGGCCAAGCACGGCGCTAAACTGTTCCGTCCCTCTGGGATCCAAGGGATCCCTATCCCTTGGCAACAGGATTGGCCGCGCTTCCAGGCTTGGTGTCGAGGTGAGACGGGCTACCCCTTGGTGGATGCCAACATGCGGGAGCTGGCGGCTACCGGATTTATGTCCAACCGGGGACGGCAGAATGTGGCCAGCTTTTTGACCAAGAACCTGGGCATCGACTGGCGCATGGGCGCTGAGTGGTTTGAGTCGCTGCTCATCGACTACGACGTGGCCAGCAACTACGGCAATTGGAACTACACCGCCGGCGTAGGGAATGATGCCCGTGGCTTCCGCTACTTCCACATCCCCAAACAATCTCGCGAGTACGATCCCAAAGGAGACTATCTGCGCCACTGGTTGCCGGAATTGGCCGGGATCCCGGGGGATAAAATCCACGAGCCCTATCGCCTCACTGCTGCCGAGCAGAAGCAATTTGGAGTCCGGTTGGGGGTGGACTACCCTCGCCCACTGGTGGATTTGGAGAAGTCTCTCGCGGCCAACCGACGGGTTTACGAAGCTGCCCTGGCCTGCCGATAGGCATTGCCTTGTCTGGGGCTTCTTCCCGAGAGGGGGCTAAGGGGATTTTCTGAGGCGCAGTTCCGGCCCAAGAGTGCTATTCTAGTTAAGCACTATCCTGGCTCAGTAGCTCAGCGGTAGAGCAGGGGACTCATAAGCCCTTGGTCGCGTGTTCAAATCACGCCTGAGCCATCCATGCCAAACTCTTGTCAGAGGTTTCCGAGCCTGACAGATACCCTAGCTGGCTTGTAGCAGAGGCTTGTCGTAGAGTTATGAGCGAAACATGTTGGGATCCCTGTCTTCACATCGGTTCTACAAATGGCCGTTCCGGATTATCAGAGCATGACTCTAGTCAATGATACGCTGGACTATACTGAAAATAATGTACAGTATGTTCAGTATGGCTGCTTGGTATGGCTAGGTATGTAAAACCGAGAGAAGCGGCGGACTATTTCGGGGTGTGTCTCCACACTTTGAGGCGATGGGAACAGAAAGGCTGGATCAAGGCAATACGTACACCATCCGGTAGGGCGAGAAGGTATGACCTCGACAGCTACATCAAAGCGCCCAGAAAGGCCAAACGAGTCGTTTTGTACGCCCGAGTCAGCAGTCGGGGGCAGAAACCAGACTTGGAGAGACAGATTGCAAGGCTGGTTAACCTCTATCCTGGAGCCGAAGTGGTCGGAGAGGTTGGCGGCGGTCTCGACTTCAAAAGACCAAAGTTCCTTGCCTTATTGGAACGAGTCCGTGCAGGAGATATCGGAACGATTGTGGTCGCTCACAGGGATCGACTCTGCCGGTTTGGATTTGAGTTCGTTGAGTGGTACTGCCGCCAATACGGGTGCGAAATCTTGGTTCTCGATGACGATCACCTTTCTCCCCAACAGGAACTGGTTGAGGATATCCTCGCCATCCTGCACTGCTTCAGCAGTCGGCTCTACGGACTCAGAAAATATCGGGCTGCAATCGAGAAAGATACGGATTTATCCGGAACCGGCGTTGGCTAAGATTTGGAAGCATTGGCAGGCGGCGTGCCGGTACTGCTACAACCAAGCGACTGCCTATCAGCGTCAGCATGGTGCCCCAAAAACGGCCAGAAAGCTGCGGGACATCATCCTGCGCTCCGACCTGCCCCAGTGGGTGAAGGACGCCCCCTGCCACATCAAGCAGAACGCGGTCGTCGAGGCGTGGCTGGCGTTTCGCCGAAGCAAAGACGCGAGGTTTCGCAGTGTGCGGGACAGGTCGCATACGCTGCAATTCAACGCCGGCAACTTTCGCAATGGGACGTGGTATCCGAAACTCACCCGAGGTTTGGCGTTTCGTGCATCCGAGGAGATGCCCAGAGAATGGGCACGTGGGACTGAACTAATGCGGGTGAAAGACAGATGGTATGCCATCTTTCCTGAGCCCGTGAACGAGCAGTGTTCGCTAGCAAAGGGGGTGATTGCGCTTGACCCTGGAGTAAGAAGTTTCTTTACAGGGTTTGATGGAGCAGGTTTTGTAGATATTGCCAAGGGGGACTTTGGTAGAATCGCTCGGCTGTGCTACCACCTAGACGATCTGCAGTCCAGGCTGAGTAAAGCACCGAGACCCAAGCGTAGGCGAATGCGGCAAGCGGCGTTTCGTCTGCGGGAGAGAATCAGGAACTTGGTGGACGAGTGCCATCGCAAGGTAGCGGCGTTCCTGACGGATAACTACCGATTGATATTCCTCCCCACTTTCGAGTCAGCCCAGATGGTTGCCAAGGCAGGGAGGAAGTTTGGTAGCAAGACGGCGAGGGCGATGCTCACCTGGGCGCACTATCGGTTCAAGCAGCTCCTGAGGTTTCAAGCCCAAAAGAAAAACGTGGTTGTCGTGGAAGTATCGGAAGCGTACACCAGCAAAACCTGTACCAAGTGTGGGCACATCCACACTAAGTTGGGTGGCGCAAAGGTGTTCAGATGCCCCAAGTGCAACCATAGGCTACCACGAGATTGGCAAGGCGCTCTGGGTGTTATGCTCAGAGCTTTGCGGGATACCGCCTTTCTGTTTGGACTCCGTCCCACTAACGCGGTCGCGTCAGCGTCGCGTAGTGACAACGGAAACGGGCAGAATGCTATCGCTTCACCGTTGAGCAGTAATGCTCAGCAGTGTTCAGCGTAAATGTATCAGAATATGTTTTTGAAGGGATCCCTTCTAGCGCTCTCCCTCTGTTGTTTTCCGCGAGCGAGTTGAGGTCGCTTTCTTCGCGCCAGCGGATGCCGCAGATCTCTTGGATGATTTCTTCAGAGTAGGGGGCAACGCTGTAGGAGTTACGAAAAATACTTCCGATAGGGCATCCAGTTTTTTGCCTCGCGTAATTTTGCACCCCAGCTTGGTTATGGGGGTTAAGTCCTGCCACCAACTTCTATCCGCCTCTGCAATCCGGGCAGCTGCAATGGTTACATCGACTCCCTTGAGGGGACTGCTGGGTTGCTCGGCTAGGTATCTTAGCGCAGCCAAGATAGTCTCTCTCGATGTATTGGTCAAATTTACCTTCGGAACAATTTCTTTGGCGAGAATCTGGGCCTGCTTAACCTGCTCTGGATCAGGATCGACAACGATACACCATAGCCTTTCCAGTCCCGCTTCTTGAGCAACTGCATAGACAAAATGGTTACCAATGGCTTTGTACTGATAGTCGCCAGCCTCGACCACCAGCAGAGGAACCCAGTTGTGTCCTCCTGTCGCCCTTAGCTGATCTGCGGCTGCGGCAACAAGGAAGGAGGGAGCAGAAAACCCATCGGCGGGCGTAATGCTCTCAAGGGGTAAGTTAACCAACCTACCTAGATCTGAAAACTCACTCATCGATAAAGTACTCACGGGCAAGACTCTGGTAGTATTCTAAAACTCTCCTGTCCCTAAAGACGGCAGGAGTTCGAGCAAAGCTTGCAGAGGATATCACTGCATAGTCAGGTATCCTAAAAATGCTTTTGTTTTCATTACCTCTCTTAAAATGCGGCCAGAAATATGGACGTAGATCTACACTTTTCTCCTGGTCGATAAGCTTACCTATCTCTTCGTTAGCTAGTTTAATAGTAGTGTATTCACGTCCCGAAGGGACACCGTTGAAAAAGGTAGGCAAAGCAATAGGGCCACCATCCTGTCGTGACTTAGCAGTTTCTGGAACAAAGCTGGTGATTACTCTAGCAGCATTATTCAGGGAAGACAGATCGTCGGGGCGGGTAGGTATCAAAATAACATCGGCAGCAAAAACACCACTTTGGCTGAAGTAAAGCCATTGAGTTGGGCAGTCGACTAGGATGTAGTCATACTCATTGCGAAGAGGGGCAATCAGATCGCGAAGGCGCCGAGTTCCCTTCTGGATATATGCTACCGCCTGGCTATCAGTTAACGTTTCCAGTTCAGGGTCTCTTGGGATGATGTCAAAGATGGAAACTATACTCTGTTTGCCTTGTCTAACTGTCTTGAGTCTGTATGTTTGGACAACGGAATGAACATCTATTTTGGGATCCTTTAAGCACTGCGTCAGTGTAATTTTTCCAGGAGTAACTCCCAAGCTTCTTGTCAGATCACCCTGAGAATCAAAGTCAACAACTAAGACCTTTTTTCCCTTGGTTTTTAGTGCTGCCGCAAGGTTAATGATCGTCGTTGTTTTGCCTACGCCCCCTTTATTGTTATACACGCATACAGTCAGAGCGCGCTCATAGTTTTCTATCTTGTCTCGCAAGTTACGCACTATGCTCTCAATGTTATCTGAGCTAATATCAAGGTTTGCTGTAGCGGGGTGAACGACTTTTCCGTGCTTCCTCCAAAGCTGGATGTTATTTGCATTGGTGATAATTCCCCATTTTGCAGATTTGCAGTTCTTGGCAAGCAAGTAACTTTCTATCTGACAAACTGCATCTCTATAGCAAGATCCTTCTCTGAGATTAACTGCTCTAGATTTTGCCTCCAAAAGCAAGTAGGGATTCTTCGGGGATCTAAGGAAAATATCTTCAGGATCTCCGTTCTTTCTTGCTGCGAGATCGACCTGGCCGCAACCTGTCTCGAATTCATCTCTAATTTCCGAGTCGTCAAAGCCAAGTGCCTGCAGGAGAGGAACAGCAAAGTGTTGGACAACAACTCGCTCTACCCTCTCGGTGGGAGATATCCTCTCAAGCTTCTCTCGGAGAGAGCTAGCCGCAGTCATAGGAAAAAATAGGAAAAAATAAGGTGGACAATGCTAACCAAGCTAAAAGCTCGCCCTCAGCATAGCAGTTGCTTGGCTCGTTCTGCTAGTGCTTGGGCTGTCAGGCCGTTGTAGTCCATCAATTCGGCGGGGGTGGCGGTGGTTTCCCCGCGTTTCCAGGCAAAAATGTCGCGCGGGCCAGTGTAGCGCAGTGTCAGAGGCTCCAACATCAGGCTGGATCCGCCTGTTACGCCGATGAGGGCCTCGCCGGCAAACCAAGCGGCAAATTCTTGGTCGGACATGAATTCCCCATCTGGCTGGGCACAGGTGGACCAAGCCACGTCGCCGGGGCGATACAGACGGCGGGGGTTAATCACCGAGACGATTTTGCAGCCGATCCCTTGGGCTTGGAGCTGTTCAGCCGCCTCGAACACGGGCAGGAGAATCATATCCCCCACCACGGCAAAGACCACGGTGCGGGATCCAGGAAGTTCCTGAAGGACGGTGCAGCCTTGCTCTACTGCTTGGCGAGCTTGTTCGAGGGTGGTGCGGATGGGCAGGGGGGTTTTGCTGGCGATGATAGGGATCCCTTTGTTGCAGGTGGATAGGGCCCATTCGTAGGCAGCTTGGGCACAGTTGGCATCCGGCGGGAAGAGGGGAAAGATGTTGCCGTTGCGCATCATGGCCGCCAGGTAGGCTTCAATTTCCGGGCGTTGGTGGGTCCAGCCGTTGCGCCCCTGTTCCAAAGCGCCGGCAGTGAAGAGGGCAATGGCCGAGGGGGTGGGCCGGCGCAGCTCTGCCATGGCTTGGGTTACCGTCTGCCAGATGGGTAGGCCGTTGACGGCAAAGGACTCGTAGGAGCACCACAGGGAGCGTCCGCCGAAGAGGGCTAGGCCCGCCGTCAGTCCTGCGCAGGCATCTTCGCTCAGGGGCTCATAGACTTGTCCTTGGGGCTGTTGGTTGTATAAGGGATCCACCGTGGGGTGAATCACCTTGAGACCTTGGTTCACATTGGCGATGCCGGAAGCTTCGTTGCCGTCGGCATTGGCCACCAAAAAGTCGGGATCCTTCTGCCCCACCTGCACCACCAGGGATCCGATGGCCGTGGTGGAAACCTGCTTGTCCCCCAGGGGAAACTCCGTCAGGTTCAGGGATCCCAAAGGCGGCAAAGGCCGAACGAACTCTGTAACCGCCACCTTGGCGGCTGGCCCCCCGGCTGCCCGTTGGCAGTTTTGTCGCACCAGGGCCCAAGCTGCCGGATGTAAGGCCCGCGCCCGCAGAGCCGCCACAATGTCCGGGTGATCCAGAGTGTGGTGGCCGTAGAGGTTGTGGGACTTGGATCCCTTGGCATGTACCCCAGCCCCCTTCAGTTGCTTGAGGATGAAAACCGTTAATTGTCCGCTCAGGGCTGATTGGATGGCTCGCTCCATTTCGATCAGCACCCTTTGGGCAAAGGCAAGGCGGGCTTCTAGGGAAAACTGAGTGCTGTCGACGTAAGGGCCAGGCTGTTGGGCATCGTCAAAGTCCTTGGCATCCACCAACACCACTTCCTCAAAGCCGTTGCCCCGCCAATACTCGGCCATCTGGGCGTTGCTGGCGGTGGAGATCATGCTGTGGTGCTCTTGGCTGTAGCCATTCCAGACCAGCACCGGCAGGAAGTTGGTGCGCTGCGGGAAAGCCGTGTGGAAGTGAATCATGGAGCTCATCACATAGGGCTCTCCCAGGCCGCCATCCCCAATCGTGACCGGGAAGAGGCGATCCGGGTAGAGTAATGCCCCCGCCATGGCAAAGTGCTGCCCCTGCCCCAGCGGCCCAGCCGGCGCCAGCAGTCCGGGAATGTAGCCAGAGAGGTGACCCAACAGCCCTTCCCGCTCTCGAAAACGGGCCCGCAGGTCGGAGACGGTGTGGATGCCCATCTCGGCCAGGGATCCATCCAAAAACATGGCCGCGTAAAAGCCCGGCGCGTGGTGCCCAACTTCGGTGGGGATGTTCTTCTGGCCCAGGTACACCAGAGCGGCATAGGCTTCTGCTTGGCTGGCAAATCCGCCCGGATGGCCTGAGGCTTTACTGGCGGTCATTTGCAGGGTGAGGTAGCGCAAGGCATCGGCATAGAGCAAGGTTTGGTAGGCGGCCATACGACTGCCGGGATCCCTCAGCTTCCCGGTGCCGGCATCCACTGCAGGGGCCTGGCCCAGGCGGTCAAATTCCGGCCAGGGATCCCCGAAGTACTGGATCCCTTCGCAAAAGGCGGGGACTTGGGCAGTTGCCTCCTGAGCCAGTGTCATCGGTTCAGCCTCACGCTTGTTGGGTTATTCACACTCACTCTAAACCCGATAACGCTTTTTGGACGTTTCTGAGCAGAACTCGTCCAGCCGACGATGCCCCCTTGCGCCCGGATCATCTCCAGGGTGGCTTGCTTGAACTCTGGGAAGTAGCTGGCGGTGCAATCTTCCACCAGCAGGCACTCATAGCCGCGGTCATTGGCCTCGCGCATTGTGGTTTGCACGCAGACTTCTGTGGTTACCCCGGTGAACAGCAGGTGGGTGATGCCGCGCTTTTGCAAGATTGCTTGCAGCTCGGTGGCGTAGAAAGCCCCCTTGCCGGGTTTGGGAATGACGATCTCTCCCGCAATCGGGGCAAGCTCAGGGATGATGGCGTTGCCCGGCTCTCCCCGAATCAAAATCCGCCCCATAGGGCCTTCGTCCCCAATGGTCAGGGATCCCTTGCCGCGTTTGCGCTTGCTGGGCGGGCAATCGGAGAGATCTGGCTGGTGACCCTCCAGGGTGTGGATGATGGTTAGGCCCTTCTGACGAAAAAAGTCCAGCAGCCCCTTCAGGGTGGGCACAATGGATCCCAGTTGGGTGACATCGTTGCCCAACATTTCCCCAAAGCCGCCCGGCTCCAGGAAATCTCGCTGCATATCGATGATCACCAGGGCCAAGTAAACTACCCGGCTCCGACCGCTAAGCGGTACGGAGCGGGCTTTCAGTAGCCCTGAGCCTGTTCTGCTCTACCAGAGAACAAAACAAGCCCGGACCTCTAGGCTGGTTTACGGCA
>NZ_JBSSAC010000048.1:0-21554 GCF_054058315.1 Thermostichus sp. MS-CIW-40 | reverse complement strand
TACAACTCTTTGCCGCAAATCCAAAGAATGAGTCGGCATTCCTTTCTCTCCTTCCTCTTGAATACCTGTACCCTATTTTAAATTAAAAGGCTGTACTTCCGTTAACGTGGGCTCAATCCAGACGGGGAGCAGAGTTCAATCCTGCCAAACAACGGCTTGGCAAGTGAGATGACATCTTCACTTCTTCTGGGTAAACTCTAGTCGTCGAATCAATGGGGTTTTGTTAACCTACGTTAGCCCCCACCTGCTTCGGCAGCTTCCTGAGCAAACCCTGTCTCAGCCTATTGAAAGACTTTGACCGAGAATAAAAGGACGCCCCCTAGCTTGAGTGAGCCACTCAGGATCCAATCAAGAGCCTGAATCCTACGCTCGCCGTAAACCCATGACCTGTAGTGAGGATGTGCATATGAATGTCAATGGAATCTGGAGCAGGGTGAGAGATTTTGTGGGTCTGAACGATCCCGTGGACGGCCTGGAGGAGTACTCTGAAATGGAAGGGCAGGATGATTACCAACTGCTCTACGAGGGACGCCGTTCCCAACCGGCTGCTCCCCCCGAAGAGGAGGAAGTGAGTACCCTTCCGCGAGGGCGGCGGCAACGGGGAGTGGAAGCGGGGGAGGGCTCTGCCGGTCGAGAAGAGTCGCGGGGCCATCGGCGCAGTCAGCATCGGGATCGCTCAGCAGGGGGCAGTATGGGGAGCAACGTGATTGGATTACCGGGCGTAAACCCACCCACCAGTGAAGTGGTGGTGATGGAGCCGCGCAGCTTCGATGAGATGGCTCAGGTTATCCAGTACCTACGGGAGCGCAAGACGGTGATCATGAACTTGACCCTAATGGATCCCGCTGAGGCGCAGCGCTCTGTGGATTTCGTTGCCGGCGGCACCTACGCCATCGATGGCCACCAAGAGCGCATCGGAGAGAACATTTTTTTGTTCACCCCCAGCACGGTGATGGTTTCCACCCCCAGTAGCCAAGTGGTGCAGCCGCTGCAGCGCCCTTTGCAAAGCCCTACCCCCCTCTGGCCCAGCACCTATGAGCATCTGCAGGCAGTAGGTCAGCACTAGTTGCTATGGAGCGGCCACTGCTAAGTGTTATCGGGGGTGGAGCCATGGGATCCGCCCTGCTGCGGCGTTGGGTAGCTGTGGGAGTTTATCCCGCAGCGCAGGTGGCCTTGCGGGAGCCTGATCTGGATAAGGCTGTGGCCCTGCAGCAGGAGCTGGGTATCCGATTGTTGGCGGATCCATCCCAGGCGGGAGAGTCTGAGATTCTGTTTCTGGCCGTTAAACCGCAGCTCTTCCCGACAGTGGTGGCTGAGATGGGCCGGCTGTCCGCCACAGAGCTGGTGATCTCGATTATGGCCGGGATCCCCTTGCAGCAGTTGCAGCAGGCTTTTCCCAAACAAAAGGTGGTGCGCACGATGCCCAACACGCCGGCGCTGGTGGGGGCGGGCATAACGGCCATCAGCTACGGGCCAGGGGTGACGCCTATGCAGGTGGAGCAGGTGGAGAAGCTGTTTCGCGCGGTGGGCGAGGTGGTGACGGTGGCCGAAAGCCAGATGGATGCGGTGACGGCACTTTCGGGTTCCGGGCCGGGGTATCTGGCGGTGATTCTGGAAGGGCTGATCGACGGAGGGGTACAGGTGGGGCTGCCGCGTCCCATTGCTACCCAGTTGGCCCTGCAGACCTTGGCGGGTACTGCTGCCCTCTTGCAGCAAGAAAATCTGCACCCTGCCGTTCTCAAAGACCGGGTCACCAGTCCAGGGGGGACGACCATTGCCGGGATCCAAGCCTTGGAGCAGGCGGGGGTGCGGGGAGCCCTGATGCAGGCAGTGCGAGCGGCCTACGAGCGCTCTTGCCAGTTACAGGGATCCTAGCGGGCCAGCAGCCCTTGCCACAGGGGGCGGGTGATCCAATTCCACCCCACCTTGAGCTGGTGTTCCAGTGTGGGCAGGCGCACCAAATAGGCAGTTCGCCGGGCCAAATAGCCCAGGGGGCCGGTCAGTGTGAGGCCGCCAAGGGCAGAAAGCACCGCCGTATCCACCCCCAGGCTGAGCATTTCCCCCAGAGAAAAGTAGCGAAAGGGCAAGAGAGGCCGCTCCTGGGTGAGCAAAGCCCACAGGTTCCAGGCGCAATAACCGGCCTGTTGAAAAGCCGCTTGGGCCGTGGCCGGCACCGGCTTGCCCTCCGCATCCACCACCGCTGCTGCATCTCCCAAGGCAAAGATCTCTGGGAAGGTGGGGGTCTGTAAGGTGGGCAAAACCTGCAGCCGTCCCCGCTCCGTTTTGGGCAGAGCCCAATTGGCAATCACCGCTGCCGGTCGGGTTCCGACAGTCCACAGCACAGCATCCACAAGATCCGTAGCAATCTCCTGGCTCTCCAGTCGCTGGAGCTGCAGACGGAAGGGAGGGGCGCCGTTCTCGTTAAGGGCCTCGATGCCCAAGACCTTGGTTTGCAACTCCACCTGCACCCGCCGTTGGGCCAGCGCCTCTTGGGCCGCCTCCCGGCTGGAGGGAGCAAAGCCGGACAAGATTTGGGATCCCAACTCGATGAGGCGGATCCGTCCCCGCCAGCCCAGCCGATCTGCCAATTTGCAGGCCAGTTCCACGCCACTGGCCCCTGCTCCTGCGATAGCCAGAGCCACAGGCTGAGCCGGATCCCGGTCTTCCAACGCCTTCAGGTGGGCGCGCAGCCGCTGAGCATCTGCCAGGGTGCGAAAGGGAAAAGCAAACTCCGCCGCTCCCGGAACGCTCTCTAGAGGGGTTTCTCCCCCCAGCGCCAGCACCAGCGCGTCGTACTCCAAGCTTTGCCCATCTTCCAGCTCCACGCGGCGGGCTTGAGGGTCAATGGCCTGGACAGATCCGCGGCGAAACTGCACCGATCCCGGGGGCAGCAGATCTTGAAAACGGGGGGCCACCTCCCAGTCTTCCATTTCTCCGGTGAGC
This sequence comes from Thermostichus sp. MS-CIW-40, assembly GCF_054058315.1. Taxonomy (NCBI): domain Bacteria; kingdom Bacillati; phylum Cyanobacteriota; class Cyanophyceae; order Thermostichales; family Thermostichaceae; genus Thermostichus; species Thermostichus sp. MS-CIW-40. Next base: position 18,611 of record NZ_JBSSAC010000048.1, on the reverse strand, counting down.
AGCTCATAAAGCAGGGGGGCAAAGACGAACCGCTCCTGCCGGTCGATCAAGGTGATCTGGGGTGGTTCTGGCCAGAGCTGCCGGCTCAGTTCCAAAGCTGTGTACAACCCGCCAAAGCCGCCCCCAAGAATGCAAATGCGATTCATGCTCGGATGGTTCACGTGACGTTATCAGACGTTATCAAAGTTGCGCGAAAGGCCCCGACTTAACAATCACACCCTGCTGATGCAGAAGGGGCAACGAGGGATGGCCCACCTTGGGCTTGAATTGATTTAAACTTTCCCGGCTAGACTTCTCCAGCGTAGTCTTTGTTGCCCCAGCTTTGCCAGCCCGGCATTTCCGACGGGGAAGCCCGTCGCTCGTCCAGCCAAGTTTGGAGAATTACCGCCGCCGACTGCTGATCGATTAAGCCCTTCTGGGCTTTGGCCGGGATCCCCGCCTCGCGCAGATCCCACTCCGCCTGCGCGGTGCTCAGGTATTCATTGACGGTAACAATGGGAAGATCCACGGCCACCTGCAAAGCGCGCACGAACCGCTGGACTTTGCGGGCCTGGGATCCCACCGACCCATCCGCCAGAAGGGGGATCCCCACCACCACCACGGTGGCCTGGCGGCGGCGGATCCACTCCTGCACTTGGGCAATATCCTCTGAGAGGGAACGGCGCTGGATCACCCCCAGGCCAGTAGCCAGCAGCCCCAGCCGGTCGGAGCCGGCCACGCCAATGCGGCGGTTGCCTACATCCAGCCCCAGCGCTGAAAGGGGATCCCTTGTGGCAGAATAGTTCAGGCTTATCGACATCCTTGCTGATCTTTATGGCTGCCTGGCCCCCTTTGGGGCTTGCAGTTTCCGTTCCCCTATCCTCTCTCGATGACCCTGTTTGGAGCAACACTCGATGACCAGCGCTACCCTGTCTCTCCCGAAGCATGAAGTGAAAGATCTGAACCTCGCCCCCCTGGGCAAGCAACGGATCCAGTGGGCGGCGCGGGAGATGCCGGTGCTGGCCCAGATCCGGGAGCGCTTTGCTCAAGAAAAGCCCTTTGCCGGGCTGCGCTTGGTGGCCTGCTGCCACATTACGACCGAAACGGCCAACCTGGCCCTGGCTCTACAAGCAGGGGGGGCGGATAGCGTTCTCATTGCCAGCAATCCCCTTTCCACCCAAGACGATGTGGCCGCCAGCCTGGTGGCGGACCATGGCATTTCGGTGTTTGCCCTCAAAGGAGAAGATGTGGCCACCTACCGCCGCCATGTCCAGATTGCCCTAGATCACCGCCCCAACCTGATTATCGACGATGGCGGAGATGTGACGGCGGAGCTGGTGCAGCACCGTCAGGAGCAACTGTCGGAGCTCATCGGCACCACGGAAGAGACCACCACTGGCCTGGTGCGCCTTAGGGCCATGCTCAAGGCGGGGGTGCTCAGCTTCCCGGTGATGACCGTCAACGACGCCGAGACCAAACACCTGTTCGACAACCGCTACGGCACCGGCCAATCCACCCTGGACGGGATCCTGCGCTGTACCAACATCCTTCTGGCCGGGAAGACGGTGGTGGTGGCTGGCTACGGCTGGTGCGCCAAGGGAGTGGCCATGCGGGCCCGCGGCATGGGATCCCAGGTGATTGTCACGGAAGTCAACCCGGTGCGGGCTCTGGAGGCGGTGATGGACGGCTTCCGGGTGATGCCGATGGAAGAAGCCGCTGCTCTGGGGGACATCTTCATCACCGTCACCGGCAACAAGCACGTGATTCGCGGCGAGCACTTCGACCGCATGAAGGATGGGGCGATGGTCTGCAACGCCGGCCACTTTGACATTGAAATCGACCTGGTGGCGCTGCAGGAGCGGGCCGTCTCCCGACAGACGGTGCGCCCCTTTGTGGAAGAATACCGTCTGCAGTCGGGCAAGTCAGTGGTGGTGCTGGGGGAAGGCCGCCTGATTAACTTGGCTGCTGCCGAAGGGCACCCCGCCAGCGTCATGGACATGAGCTTTGCCAACCAGGCCCTGGCCTGCGAATACCTGGTGAAAAACCGGGGCCGCTTGGCCCCAGGGCTTCACCCCATTCCTCTCGAGGTGGACGAGGCCATCGCCCGCCTCAAGCTCAAGGCCATGGGGATCCAAATCGACAGCCTCACCCCCGAGCAGATCGAGTACGGCAACACGTGGACTGCCGGGACTTAAGTGGGTTTTGGGAATTCAATCGGGAGCTGAGTCTGGGATCCCAAGCAGCAGGGCTAGCGTGCTCCCCCCAACCTCGAGCCAGGAGGGGATTCCTAGATTCTGTGAACCTGCGACCAAACGCGGGTGGGCAGACCCCAGACGTAGATGAAGCCTTCTGCCGCTTTGTGGTCGAACTGATCTCCTGCGCCGTAGGTGGCCAGCTCGGGGTTGTAGAGGGAATAAGGAGAGCGACGGCCCACACAGACCGCCTGGCCCTTGTGCAACCGCATCCGCACGACACCGGTGACGCTTTTCTGGGTGGCGCGGATAAAGGCGTCCAGAGCCTCCCGCAGCGGCGAGTACCAAAGGCCGTTGTAGATCAACTGGCTGTAGGTGGTCTCGATGCCGTACTTGTAATGGATGACATCGCGGGTGAGGGTGAGGCTTTCCAGCTCGCGGTGGGCTTGGATCAAGACCATTAGAGCAGGGCACTCGTAGATCTCCCGCGACTTGATCCCCACCAGGCGGTTTTCAATCATGTCTATGCGGCCCACCCCATGCAGGCCAGCTAAGGAGTTGAGCTGCTCGAAGAGGGCTTTGGGACTGAGGCGCTGCCCATCCACCCCGACAGGGATCCCTTGCTCGAACTCAATCTCCACGTAGGCGGGCTCGTCGGGTGTCTGGGAAATAGGCCGGGTGAGGGCATACACTTCCTCCGGCGGCTCCCGGTCGGCATCTTCTAGGATGCCGGCTTCAGCGCTGCGGCCCAAAATGTTGAGGTCGATGCTGTAGGGGCTGGACTTCTGCACGGGCATGGGGATCCCGTAGCGCTCCCCATAGGCAATGGTCTCCTCGCGGGTCATCCCCCACTCGCGGGCAGGGGCCAACACTTTGAGCTGGGGATTTAAAGCAGCAATAGCCAGATCAAAGCGCACCTGGTCGTTGCCTTTGCCGGTGCAGCCGTGGGCCACCGCATCGGCGCCCACCTCTTCCGCTACTTCCACCAGCAGCTTGGCAATCAGGGGTCGGGCCAGGGCCGTGGAAAGGGGGTAGCGCTGCTCGTAGAGGGCGTTGGCCTGGATGGCCGGGAAGGCATAGTCGGTAATGAGGGCCTGGACAGCCTCCCGCACCAGAGATTGCTCTGCCCCCGCCCTGAGGGCTTTGGCCTGAATGGCCTCCAGCTCCGCCCCCTGCCCCAAGTCGACTGCCAGGGCCACCACCGATTCCACCCCCCACTCGTGCTTGAGATAGGGAATGCAGACGGAAGTATCCACCCCGCCTGAATAGGCCAATACCACCTTCTTTGCCCGTCCCATGGGATCCCGCCGTTGCCGTTAAAAAGTTGCTAGCCCATTATGCCCTGTGGCAGGGATCCTGGCTGGCCTCAATGTCGGTTTCCTCAGCTATTCTCAAGGGGATTTCTCCTGCCGGGGAAAGGCCGGGGGTGTGAGTGAGCATGGCTGGCAAAAAGACGGCTGCGGCGTGCCGGGGATCTGAGCCCAAGCGAACTGTGGGTCTGGGGATCCTGTCGCTGCTGAGCTTTGTGGCCGGGATGGGGTTTGCCGCCCTCTCCCAGCCAGAGGTGGGATCCCCTGTTGCCGTCTCCGAGCCGGAGGTGCCCCGTTTTACCGCCCACGGTTGGCCCTTGTTGGATCCCTTGCCGCAGCCGGACGAGATTTGGGAGTGCGAGCTGGTGGTGGTGGGCGGATCCCTGGGAGGGGTGGCAGCGGCAGGCCATGCCATGCGAGGGGGGGTGCAGACCTGTCTCATCGAGCTCACCCCTTGGCTGGGGGGTCAGATTACCTCCCAGGGGGTATCGGCCATTGATGAATCGCTGCCGATGCGGCAGCGGGGCAATTTTTCCCGCCACTGGCTGGAGTTCAAGGCCTTGATCGAAAGCCAGCCGGTGCATCTGCCGGCCTGGACAGGGATCCCGCCGGGAACCCGCGTATCCGAGATCAACAGCTGCTGGGTGGGAGGGCTGTGTTTTCCGCCCCAGGCCGGGCTGCAGGCGGTGGAAACCTGGCTGCAACAGGCAGCTCAAAATGCCCCCAACAGCCGCTGGGCTACCCAAACGGCTTTTAAGGGGGCCACCTTCAGCGCCGATGGATCCCGGATTGAAAGCATTTATGCTGTGCAGCGGCAGCCGCGGGATCCCAACTTTGTGCCACCGGGACGGCTGTGGCGGGAGCTGGTGAGCTGGTATGGCTGGCAGGAGACGGAAGTTTTTGCCAAACGGGTGTTGAGGCTGCAGGCACCACCGGGCCGCAACCTGTTTGTTATCGATGCCACCGATACCGGCGAGCTGGTGGGCTGGGCCGGGATCCCCTATCGGCTGGGTTCGGAAGGGCGAGACGTGACCGGAGAGCCCAATGCCGCCCCCGCCAGCAACCCGGAGTGCACTCAAGCCTTTGCCTTTCCCTTCGTGCTGGCCATCCACGACGATGGCGGTCGCTCCCGCGCCGAGCTGGCCCAACTGCAGCCGGGCTATTCCCGCGCCGAACACCGCCGCGAGTTCGACATGGAGGGTTTCCCCACCTTCAGCGGCCAGAGCTTTTTCAATTACCGCCGCATCGTCAGCAAGGGCCGCCGGGATCCCTTCTACAGCACGCCTGTTCCAGGCGACCTGACGCTGGTGAACTGGAACCGCGGCAACGACTGGGGGATCATGAACCCGCCCCTGATCCTGACGGAAGAGCGGCTAGTGGCCTCAGGGCAGCGCCACAACTGGCTGGGGGGCCTGGATGTCTCGGCCATCAAAGATGGAGAAAACCACGCCCTGCTGTTTGCCGAGTGGCTGATGGAAACTCAATCCCGCTCTGGCTATCCCCTCTCCTTGGTGTTTGCCGAAGAGTCCTTGCTGGGCACTCGCTCTGGCCTTAGCCTCTACCCCTACATCCGGGAAGGTCGGCGCATCCTGGGGCGAGCTGCCTACGGCCAAGCAGAGTTCCTGATGTTGGAGCAGGATATTCGCGTCGGCACCGCCGGGGGGCGGGACTTCAGACCTACCGTGGTGGGGGTTACCCACTACGCCATCGATATCCACGGCTGTCGCTACCGCAACTGGGAGCCCTCTCTTTCGGCCAGCTCCGCGCCAGTCAACGAGTTTTCCGTCCGTCCCATTCTCATTCCCTTGGAAGCCCTGATCCCGCAGAAGGTGGATAACCTGCTCATCGGCGGCAAAGGGATCGCCGTCAGCCACATTGTCAACGCCGCCACCCGCGTGCATTACGGTGAATGGACCATCGGCTCGGCAGCAGGCCTGACCGTGGCTTGGCTGCGCAGTCAAGCTCCCGGCCTGATCCCAGCTCAGATTGTACCGCAAGGCAAAATAGCCGATTTACAGCGCTACCTGATCTCCCATGGGCAAAGACTGCAATGGTGAACCCAGAGGACACCGTCTCAGCGCGAACGACAGATCCCCACCCAATCGACCCAATTTTTCCGATATCGGGGCCCTAGCCCTCAGAGGGAAGTGAATCGGGATCCCTGCCTGCGCGGGCATCTTCGCTACTTTTGCCATAGCGCTGCTGCCGCCACCACACCAACAGGGGGCTGGCGATAAAAATGCTGGAATACACCCCCAAAGTAAAGCCAATGAGCAGGGCAATGGCAAACCCCTTCAAGGTAGCTCCCCCGAAAATGGCGATGGCAACTAGGGGCAGCATCGTCGTCAGGGTGGTGTTCAGGGAGCGGGCAAAGGTCTGGTTCAGAGATAGGTTTACCACCTCGGCCAGGCTGACCTTGCGGCTCACCAGACGCAGATTCTCGCGGATGCGGTCGTAGATGACCACGGTGTCGTTGACGGAAAAGCCGATGATGGTCAGCAGCGCCACCACAAACAGGCTGTCCGCCTCCATACCCACCGTCAGGCCCAAAAGGGCAAATAGCCCTATCGTCAACACTACATCGTGCAGCAGCGCCACAATGGCAAACACCGCGTAATCCCACTGGAAGCGCAGGGCCAGGTACAGCACGATGAGCCCGAAAGAGATGAGCACCGCCACGATGCCGGAACGCAAGAGCAAACGCCCCACCGTCGGGCCAACCGTCTCGACCAGATTGCGCTGGAAGGGGGCAACCTCCTGCCGCAGGGTGGCTTCCACGGCCAGCCGCTCTTGCTCAGTCAAGGGGGGCATGCGGATCAGGGCTTCCTGGCCCGTTTGGGTGTCCAGCTGGATGATGCTGGTGCCCAGGTTGTGTTCCTGCAGCGCCCGTCGCAGCTCCTCGGTGGTGACAGGCCGCTCAAAGCTCAGATCCAGCAAGGTGCCGCCGGAAAAATCCAACCCCAGCCGCAGGGGAGTTCCCAGAGAAGCCAGGGAAAAGGCCATGCTGACCAGCCCCACCAGCAACACCGCCAAGGAGAAGCCAAACCACAGCCTGCTCCGCCCAACAATGTCAAAGCGGTAGTCCAGCAAGCGAGAGGAAGCGGGATCTACGGGGGATAGCTCTTGAGCCGTCATGATTGGGCCGCCTCCATCCGAACGCCGTAAAACTCAGGTTTGCGCAAGCTGGGGATCCCCATTGCCGCCAAGAGCAGGCTACGGGTGCAGGTGATGGCCGTAAAGAAGCTCACCAGAATGCCAATGCCCAGGGTTACCGCAAACCCTTTCACCAGTCCCATCCCCAGCCAGAAAAGCACGCCACAGACCAAAAGGGTAGTCACATTGCTGTCCAGGATGCTGCTGAAGGCGCGGTTAAACCCTTCCGAAATGGACTTGTAGATGGATTTGCCGGCCCGCAACTCTTCTTTGATGCGCTCGAAGATCAGCACATTGGCATCCACCGCCATGCCGATGCTGAGGATAAAGCCGGCGATCCCCGGCAGAGTCATGGTTACCCCCAGCAGTTGGAAGAGAGCAAAGGTACAGAGGGCGTAGATAAGCAGAGCAATGTCCGCAATCAGCCCTGGCAGGCGATAGTAGGCCACCATAAAGAGGAAAACCAGCACCAGGCCCCCGATCCCGGCATAGAGGCTGCGGCGCACGCTCACTTCCCCCAAAGTGGCCCCGACAGTGCGATTTTCAATCACCTGAATGGGAACCGGCAGCGCTCCTGCCCTGAGCTTGACCGCCAAGTCAGTGGCGGTTTCCACCGTAAAATTGCCCGTGATCACCGCCGTCCCGCCGGTGATGCCGGTGCGGGCAAACTCCGGCCCCACGATCGGGGCACTGATCAACACGTCGTCCAGAAAAATGCCCAATGGACGTTCTGTCCCGGCCAAATCTCGGGTGAGCTGAGTAAACTTTTCTGCCCCCTCCGGCTTGAACTCCAGCAGCACCTCCCAACTCTGGGATCCGCGGCGAGGGGCTTGGGGATAGGCATTGCGCAGCAGATCCCCGGTGAGGCCGACCCGCTCAAACAGAGTATCCGGATCCTCCCCCGCTGTTATCTCTCCCTGCTCGTTGCGGGGCAGCGCGCTGACAGGAACCAAGCCCTTGCGAAACTCCAGTTGGGCTGTATCTCCAAGGAGAGCAATGGCCCGATCCGGATCCGCCACCCCCGGCAACTGCACGAACAGGCGGTCTTGGCCGCTGATCTGCACCAGAGGCTCAGCCACCCCCAGCCCGTTGATCCGCTGCTGGATGACGGCCTCTACCCCCTGCATCACTTCGGGGGTGATTTCAGGCACCTCCTCGGTGGGCACAGCTTGTAGCGTGAGCTGGGTTCCTCCCTTGAGGTCAAGGCCAAGGCGAACCTCCCGGCTGAAGCCCAAGTAAACGAGGGCAACCACCACGGCCAAGATGAAGATCAGCCCTCGCAAAAAGGAGAGCCGACTGAGCCACGAAGCTGAGGATCTAGCCATACTGCTGAGAAGGTGAGGAACACGGTCGCACTCGATCTGAGGCTCTTAGGATTTTGGCACTTTGTAAACTACCCGACCCTACACCGCCTTAGCAGTGTAGCGCGGGCTTTCAGTAGCCCTGAGCCTGTTATGCTCTACCAGAGAACAAAACAAGCCCGAACCTCTAGGCTGGTTTACGACAGCCCCCAAAAGCGCAATCACATTCGCACCATTCAAATCCGCATCCCCTTCCCATCCACAGTGCCCACACTTGAACGACTTGCCACTGCGGTAGGATTGCGCAGGGTCGGGATGAATGTGCAAACACCGGTGGCAGGTCTGCGACGTGTAGGCGGGCGGAACAAGAATCAGAGCAACCCCCGCACGCAGAGCCTTGTACTCCAAAAATTGACGGAGTTGATAAAACGCCCAACTATTTGCCCGCCTACGCTCTGTCTTGCTGCGTGGCTGTTGATTGACCCTTTCCCGAATCTCTGTCAAGTCTTCCAGAGCAAGAGCGCTATTTGTCGCCTTTGCCCTAGAGACAATAGCTTTGGAGATGCGATGATTGACCCACGTTTTTGCTACGCAACGCTGACGCGACTGAAAGCGTCTTTCCTTGCCAGACAGCCGTTGCAACAGTTCTCTGCATCTGCGCCGCGAACTGCGGGTGCCCTTACTGGCTTTGCGTTGAAGTACCGCCCTCAACCGCGAGTGATGGTCTCGGACTTTGTTCAACTGCTGTCCATTCCAGTTATCTCCTTCCGATGTATGAGCAATATCCGTCCTTCCCAAATCCACGCCCAGCACTCTATCCGTGCGTTGCGGTGGGCACGGTTCCGTTTCCACACAGATTTGAATGGAGTAGGAACCGTCTTTGCGCTTGACCAGAGTGGCAGATTTGGGATTGGAGCCTGCCAACTGTTCTCTCTGGTAGCGGCCAATCGCCAGCTCAAAGCGCTCTCGACCCCCAACTGTGGTCAGCGACACCGTCCAGTCTTTCTCGCGGAACGAAAAGATACGGGCATCGTAGGTCGCAAAGCCTCTCTTGAACGCTTTGACCGGACGGTTTTTCTGTCGGGCAACTTTACGGGCACCGGCCAGCCATCTGCAGACCTGCTGGTCGCGTAAGCGGGACGTAGTCCTTGCCAAGTTACTGGACAAGCCGAACCGGGCCCGGATTTGGCGGTAGCACAGAGATTGAAGTTTAACGGCGTTAACTACCTTCTCTGGTGTGTTTTGGTTGACCCAGTTCAACGCCTGCACAAAGGCATCCATTGTCGCATCCAACTTTGCGGCTTGCGACTGGGACACCTTGAGCTTGCAGGAGACGGTCAGGACTTGGGTCATGGTTCTATCGTAACTTCCGCATTCCTCCCGACCCTCGTCCTACGGACAGAGGGCGGGGCTCCTGCGCTAGTAAGCTGGACTTTCTGATCCTATCGCAGACGGGATCCCAGCGGAAAACGGCAAAGCCGGTGGCGCTGCCCCGACAAAATGGCCCTTGGGATCCACCGCAAAGGCAACCCCCAGCTCGATGAAGACGGGTACTGGGCTATCCCTTTGGGCAGAGCGGATGAAGTTCAAAGCCGTTATTGTTGGAAAGATTATTCAAAGACTCCCCCTGGTTTGCGCCAGCCCTGGGTTAGGCTATTGCCATCCCGGGGGAGCAAGAAACACCGCTGCTCTGCCCCAAAGTCCGCGAGTTGAGTTAAGGAAGGTTGAGGTGAAGGGGAGACTGACCTGCCATTTCCCTGTGCTGCTATTGGCCCTGCCTCTGTGGGGATCCCCGACCTGGGCCGGAGAGTATTTCACCGAGGAAGTCACCAGCCCCAGCCTGGAGATCGTTCATGGCTGGCGGCAGGAGGTGTACGGCATTGGGGTTACCATCACCAACACCAGCCTCGGCTCCTTTCGGGTGCCCTTGGAAATTGATATGGAGGATCGGGCTAGCTGTGAGCGGGCCGACTTGGTGCTGACCAACAATCGCATCATGCCGATGGGATCCTTCCAAGATTGCATTCTCAACATCTTTCCCTACCTGGATAAGTTCATCAACCAAGAAGTCGCCAGCATCCGAGTCACCCTAAAAGGGCCAGCTCCCCTCCTGGAAATTCCGGTAGAGGAGTCGGATCGACTGATTTTGGCCCAGGTGGCCAACCAATCGCGGGAAGCCTTTGTTTTCTTTCAGCAGGAGTTGGCCCGTGTTTTGGAGCTGCTGAGGCAGTCGGATCCCAAGCAAAGCGAGACGGCCCCACAGCCTGGCACCCCAGTTCCGACCGCCACCCCAGCCGAGTCTGCCGCTAGCCCAGGAGATTTTGTAATCGTGGGATCCATTCGGGAAGAACGAGTGGGGGCCGGTAGCCGCCTAAGCGTGGAAGCGATCAACCGCAGCACCCGCACGGTTCTCAACGCCCGTGCTCGTTTCACCTTCTATCGGGGAGAAGAAGTTGTCGATACGCGAGTGGCAGCATTTGAGCCCAGCGACGTGCCCCCCGGACAAAGGGCCTCCGCCAGTGTGCTGAAAACCGAGGCCAATTGGGATCGCGTCACGGTGACCTTCCAGTGGCAGTAGGGTTACTTCAGGGAGCCAAAGCGTTGCCGCGAATCAGGCTGCCCAGGGTTTTGACCGTGATCTTGAACTGCACCCAAGGGCTCATGGGCACTACCGTCTTGTAGAGGTAGCTGTCAAAGGTCATCCTCTGCACGTCCCGGTCGGCGCACATCTCCACAAAGGCTTCGCGGGTGGCATTGGAACGGTAGAACACTCGCTGCAGGATGTCCAAGACCTTGTAGGTCAGGCCGTACTGGCGATCCCAGCGCTTGAGATACAGTTTTAGATCCTCCTCTGTGGGAATGCGCTTGCCGCCGTTGGAGGTCTCGACGATGGTCTCGGCGCACATGCGGCCTGACTTGGCGGCAAAATAGATCCCTTCGCCGCTGGATTTGGTTACGTATCCCGCCGCATCTCCCACCAAAGCAGCACGGCCCACCGCGCGGCGCGGGCGGGGATGCTCTGGGATCGGATGGGCTTCCACCTTGATCACCTGGCCGCCGCGGATACGCTCGGCAGCACGGGCGCGGATCCCAGCTTGCAACTTTTGGATGTGGGCTTGGTTTGCCCTCATGGTGCCGGTGCCCACGGCTACATGGTTGGACTTGGGAAACACCCAGGCATAAAAGTCTGGAGAAACATCGTCCCCCACATACATTTCTGCCCGCTCTGCGTAGTAGGCCATTTTGTCGTCCGGGAGCCGGATGCGCTCCTGAAAGGCCAGCGCATAGTTGTAGTCGCCAGCACCAATGGCTTCTGCCACCTTGGAGTGGAACCCATCCGCCCCGATCACCACATCCACAGCCAAAGAACGCGGCACCCCTTGCCTCGATCCGTCGGAAAAATCGTTGTAGTGCAGGATGTAGGGATCCCGGCCATTCTGGGGGATCTCCAGATGCATTACCTTGCCGTTGATCAGCTCCGCCCCTTTTTGGTGGGCACGATTGCGCAAGAAGGCATCCAAGATCTCGCGGCGGCACATGCCGATGTACTCGTTTTCTTTTTCGAGGGCGATATCCACCTCATAGTTGGAAGGGGAGATCATCTTCATCTTGCGCACTTTGCGGTCGATGATCCCCTCGGGGAGGTCGAACTCGGAGACCATACAGAGGGGAATGGCGCCCCCGCAGGGCTTGGCGTTGTCCAGCTTCCGCTCAAACAAAAAGGTCTCAATTCCAGCTTGGGCCAGAACTTCGGCAGCAGAGGCTCCGGCTGGGCCGCCCCCCACAACAGCAACTCTCAGACTCAAGGTGCTCTCCTCGATGCAAGTGCAACTGGCTCATCAGACAGCAGGCATCCTACCACAGCTCCTCAGAAGCATTGCGGACCTTGACGAAGTGTTGCAGAGTGGAGGGCTCGCGCTCGCTGTGTTTCTACAAAAGGCCCCGCCGCATTTGATCCCAGAGGTTGAGATAGGACTCGGCTTCGGCTGAGCTCAAGGGGCGCCAGATCTCCGAGCGTTGCCAAGTGGAGATTTGCAAGTCGGCTCTGCGTTGCAGGCGTGGGGCAAGTTGAGCCAGATCCAGCGGCAAAACCGAAGGGATCCCGCTCAGGTTGACCAAGCGGGGGGCAAATTCAGGATTCAAGACAAAATCAAGCCAGTCAGCCAACAGGGATCCGGAATCGGTCTGGGTTGATTCTGTGTGGGCATTGTCTTCGACGTGGGGTCGCACCCAGACATCCCACCAGATGGCGGATCCGGAGGCCGGGATCACCACTGCCAGCTCAGGGTAGTTGGCTTGGGTGGCGTAGAGATCCTGCGACCAGCCCACGGCCACCCAGCTATCGGCCAAGCGCAAGATGGGCAGGTAGTCGGAAGAGGTGTAAGTTAAAACCTGACGGTGCAGGGATCCCAGCTCTTGCCGTAATTCCACATCCTCAGGGTTGAGGGGATCGTTGTAGGAGCGGCCCATTTTCTTTAGGGTTAGCCCAATCACCTCCCGCGGATGATCCGGCAGAGTCAGTTTGCCGGCCAGCTCAGGCCGCCACAGATCCGCCCAGTCCCGAATGGGCTCCCTCACCCGATCGCGGCGGTAGGCAATGGCCGTTACCCCCCAGCGCCAGGGCACACCCCAAATCTGCCCCTCCCGGAGTGCCGCAGCTTGCCAACGGGGATCCAGATTCTGCCATCGTTCTCCCAGCAGGCTTTCCGGTAGCGGATCCAGCCAACCGGCAGCTATGGCCCGATCCAAAGCGTCGGCCCCCAACAAACTCAAAGCCGCCACCGGCAGCCGCCGCCGGAACCATCCCCCCGGATCCCACCAGGCTGCATCAGCCGGCTGGACGCTTTGCTGCAGATAGGCCAACAACTGATCCCGCTCATCCAACAGTTGCAGCCGAAAGCGGGCCTGGGTGCGGCGGCGAAACTCGTTGAGCAAACTGGCGGGGATCCCTTGCTTAAGCGCCACGATAAGAGGCAAGTGCGCATCCGGCCCCCCACATCCTGCCGCCATTAGCCCCAGCAGGATCCCCTGTAGAAGCTCACGTCGGCTCAGCCGTATCTCGCCCACGACAGTACCGCTCCACCAGAATGAGAGCCACCAGATCATCGTAAGCCTTGGCGGGCACCCGCATCCCCTTGGGCAACAGCCGCTCCCATCCCTGCGGTGGGTGAAAATCCCAGTAGCGCTGACGGGCCTCTTGGGAGCTGTGCCGCTCATCCACCAGGACAATCTGCTGCGGGGGGAGGATCGATTCCAGTTGAGACTTCCAGGCTTGGGCCGTCGTCTGATTGCCCAGGATCACTTGCTCCGCCTGAAACTGTTGCCGGAGCGTTTGTAGTCTAGACAGCGCTGCCGCGGAAGGGACCACCTCCCGGTGTAAAACCTTCAGCTCCGTTTGCGTAAACACCTGCACCACAGCAATGCCGCATTTGTCGCGCCCTGGGTCGAAACCGATCAGCACTCGTTGGCTCTTCAGCCTTGCCGGGTGGAGTGGATCCGTCATCCCTCAGGACGCCCCGCCTGCTGAGCCCCAGAAGAGCCGGGTTGACCGGAAGCTTCTGCCATTAGAAAACTCACCCGCAATGGCCCCGCTGTGTAGATGTCGGTGTCGGCAACTAGCTTCACATCCAGAGGGGTGGTGCTCTGGCGGAGATGCTGCACAACCTCCAGAAACTTGACCTGGGAGAACTCCCCAACGGTGCCGGTGATGGGATCGGAGAGAAGCCCCTCCTCTTGCGAGCGCTGATTGGCCTGGTTCAGCAGCCCCAGCAGTTGCTGTTGGATTTGATTTTCGCTCAAACCCGGTTGAATCACCCCGTGGGCCAGCACGGATCCCTTGGCGAAAATCCGCTGGTTGGGGTAAATCTGCACGAGCACAGGCACAGGCTCCCCCTTGAGCCGGTTGGTGAGAGAGAGAATGCGCACCGCCCAGCTACCGGGTTCTCGCAACTTCTCCAAGGCTTGATCGGCATCCTCCCGGCGGATCAGGATCGCGTTTTCCAGAGGGGGCATGGGCTGGGATCCAAGGGCAAGGGCTCGCTGTTCCGCCTGGGCCAAAAGTTGCTCAAACTGCCGCCGGATCGCCTCTGGCTTTGCCCCTCTTGGAGCCTCCACAACCCCCGTTGCCAAGACTTCCCCCGCCAAGATGGCCAGTTCCCCCCGCCGCAGCCGCACCGCCAATTGGTTGAGCTGCTCGATCTCCTGCTCAAGCTGGTTTTTCTGGTTCTCCAGTTGGGTTAAGGCCGCCTGCACCACATCCAGGGAGCGCTCCAGTTGATCTCGATCCAGTTGCAGGGCTTGTTTTTGCGACTCCAGGGTGGCAATCATCTGCCGGGCTGACTCCACCTCTGCCTTCACCGCCTCCAACTCGGCCTGGGCTCGATCCAGACTGGGCTGCACCTTGGCCAGTTGCTCGTTGGCTGCCGCCAGCTTGGCCTCCGCCTCCTGCCGCTCCTGCAGCGCCACCGCCAGTTGATCGCGCACTTCGCTCAGGCGGGTTTGGGCTGCCGACTGCTGGGTGCGAAATTGATCCAGATCCATCTTGAGGTGGTCTCGCTCAACCCTGAGAGCGGCATTTTCCGCTTCCAAGAGGGCTTTTTGGCGGTTGAGGGCCCGCAGCTCTTGCTCCGCCTGGGCAATTTGGTTGGTGTAGCTGAACAGAGCCTCCGACAGGGAGCGGTTGAGGAGCAGCAGCGTGCCCAAGGTCAGCGCGGAGATGCTCACGCCGGTCACCACGGCCACCAGAATGGCGGTATGGCGGGGGCGCAGGTTAAACCAGGTAAGGCGCTTTTTGCCAATGCGGTAGCCCACCCGATCCCCAACAACGGCAATCAGGCCACTGACAACCAACATGTAGAGGATCAGCAGTACGCCTTGCATATTCCCGGATCCCTGCCATGGAAATCTTAGCAAGGTTGCCCTGAGGATTTTGCAAGTTGCTGGGAGATAGATTTCGGCGCTGTTTTGTAGGGATTTTTGGGGGTTCTAATCCGCGTAGAGGAGCCGCTCCACCGCCGCCACAATATCTGCAGGTTGCACGATGGTGGCCGCCTCCAGCGTGCCGTTGTAGGGGGTGGGAATGTCCTGCGAAGCCAAACGCATCACCGGCGCATCCAGCTCATCGAACAGTTCTTCCATGATGCGAGCTGTCAGTTCCGCCCCAATGCCACCCGATTTCATGTCTTCCTCAACAATGATCACCCGATGGGTTTTGCGCACCGAAGCGGCAATGGTTCCCATATCTAAAGGTTTCAGCGAGATTAAATCGATCACCTCAGGGTCGATCTCCTGCTGCACCAAAGTGTCCACGGCCTTGAGCACGTGGTAGCGCATGCGGGAGTAGGTGAGCAGGGTAACATCGGAGCCGGATCGGACGATTTCGGCTTTGTCCAGAGGCAAAAGGTATTCCTCTTCTGGCAGATCTTCTTTCAAGTTGTACAGGAGCACATGCTCGAAAAAGAGAACGGGGTTGTCGTCGCGGATGGCGGACTTGAGCAAGCCCTTGGCATTATAGGGAGTTGAACAGGCCACGATCTTAAGCCCGGGCACCGCTTGGAAGTAAGCCTCTAGCCGCTGCGAGTGTTCTGCTCCCAACTGACGACCCACCCCGCCCGGCCCGCGGATGACCATCGGGATCTTGAAATTGCCCCCGGAAGTGTAGCGCAGCATACCGGCATTGTTGGCAATTTGGTTGAAGGCCAGCAGCAGAAAGCCCATGTTCATCCCTTCCACCACCGGGCGCAAGCCGGTCATGGCTGCCCCAATGGCCAAGCCGGTGAAGCTGTTCTCGCAAATGGGGGTATCCAGCAGGCGCATCTCCCCGTACTTGCGATACAGGTCTTTGGTGACTTTGTAGGAGCCGCCGTAATGGCCGACATCTTCTCCCAAAACAAATACGTTGGGATCCCGGGCCATTTCTTCGTCGAGGGCAGCACGCAAGGCGTTGTAAAGGAATGTCTCGGCCATAGAGGTTCAATATCGCTAAACCCTCATTAAACCATTTTGCCGGCATGGATCCCCTTGCAGCTGACTTGATAGGCTGAGCTCAGAATTCTTGCTCAAAGGGATGGCGACCTTCCCCACAGCTTTCCTCAGCACTCTCTTTCCCCTGGAACATGGGGATCGTCCGTCTTCTCAAGAAAAGACACCATGAACATTCCACGGCCCAAACTGGCGCTGACCTTGGGGGATCCCGCGGGAATTGGGCCGGAAATTGTGCTCAAGGCGCTGGCGGATCCTGAGGTGCAGTCTTGCGCCCACATCACGGTTGTAGGGGATCGGCAGGTTCTAGAAGCCACCTATCGCCTGCTGAGAGATCGGTCGCCGGCTCCATTGGCCCATCCGGCAGGGATCCCGATGCTGGAATGCGACACAGGCTTTCGGTTACAGCCTGGCTGTATTGGTCAAGGGGATGCTGACAGTGGTGGGGTCAGTTTTGTTTACCTGAAAACGGCAGTCGAACAGACGCTGCGGGGCGAGTTTCAGGGGATCGTGACAGCACCCATCGCCAAATATCTCTGGCATCAAGCTGGCTACCGGTTCCCTGGCCAAACGGAAGTTTTGGCCCAACTGAGTGGGTCTGAACGCTACGGGATGCTGTTTGTCGCCCGTTCCCCCCACAGTGGCTGGCAGATGCGGGTTTTGCTGGCCACCACCCATATTCCCCTCGGCCAGGTGCCCACCGTGCTGACTCCAGAGCGGGTGCGGACAGCGCTGGATTTGCTGGTGGGATCCCTGCGCCACACCTTTGGGATCCCGGATCCTGTGATTGCAGTGGCCGGCCTGAATCCCCATGCCGGCGAACAGGGGCAACTGGGATCGGAGGAAAAAGAATGGCTGACCGAGCTGCTGCGCACCTATGCCCACGCCCAAATTTGGGGGCCGCTTCCCCCCGACACCCTGTGGCTGGCTCCCGCGCAAGCCTGGCATGGCCAGGGATCCCCAACTGTGGCAGATGCCTACTTGGCTCTCTATCATGATCAAGGTTTGATCCCGGTGAAGATGCTGGCTTTTGACCGGGCAGTCAACCTGACAATTGGGTTGCCTTTTGTTCGCACCTCTCCCGATCATGGCACTGCCTTCGACATTGCCGGCCAAGGGGTGGCCCGATGCGAGAGCCTCAAGCAGGCGATCCTGCTGGCGGCAGAACTGCTGGGCAAAAACCCCCAATCCCCTGAGGGAAATGCCGTCTGTACCCGACAATCTGAGGCCGTTTCTCGTTTCCAGGGGGTGGCTTGATGGAAGTTGCCGGTGCTACCTCAACCGGAATGCTCTACCGTCGCTTTGGGCGCACCCAACAGCTGGTCTCGGTTTTTTCTCTGGGCAGCATGCGCTTGGTCAATGTGCCCAGGGATCAAGCTCAGGCAACCGTTGAGGCAGCCCTAGCCGCAGGGATCAACCACATCGAAACGGCTCAGGCTTATGGCCATGCCGAGGTGCTCTTGGGCGAGATTTTGCAAACCCTGCCCTTTTCACGCCATCAGTTGATTCTGACCAGCAAACTCACTCCCACAGATGGGTTGCGAGAGCGGCTTCAGGGATCCCTGCGCCGTCTGCGGGTGGATTACTTGGATCAATTTGCCTTTCATGGCATCAACTTGCCGGAACATCTGGAGTGGGTGCTGCAGAAAGGGTTGCCGATTCTCAAGCAGCTCCAGCAGGAAGGCTGGGTGCGCCACATTGGGTTTTCCACCCATGGATCCCTGGAGTTAATTTTGCAGGCCATCCAGACAGGATGCTTTGACTTTGTTAATTTGCACTATCACTTTTTCCAACAGCGCAATGCACCGGCCCTAGAAGCGGCTGCCCAGCAAGATATGGGCGTGTTCATCATTTCTCCTGCCGATAAAGGGGGAATGCTCTATCGCCCGCCCCAACACCTGCAGGAGTGCTGTGCACCTTTCAGCCCCTTGGAGTTTGCCTATCGTTTTTTGCTGGCGGATCCCCGTGTTCACACCCTCAGCCTGGGCATCACTCATCCTGAGGAGCTACAGGTGGCCTTGTCGGCTTTACAGGATCCCGACCGTTGGTGGGTGGATGGCCCTCAGATTCAGGAGCGGTTGCGCCAAGCCGAGCAGGAACGCTTGGGATCCAGCCGCTGCACCCAGTGCTACGCCTGCCTGCCCTGCCCAGAAGGGATCCACATTCCCGAAGTGCTGCGTTTGCGCAACTTGGCCATTGCCCACGAGATGACGGAGTTTGCCCAGTACCGCTACAACATGTTCGGCCAAGCTGGGCATTGGTTTCCGGGGTCACTTGCCGACCGCTGTACCGAATGCGGTGACTGCTTACCCCGCTGCCCAGAACATCTGCCTATCCCGGAGTTGCTGGCCGAAGCCCACCAGTTGCTGCATCGGTCTCCGATCCGGCGGCTCTGGGAATGACCATTCCCCCTATCCTGTTTGGCAGAGCTCAACTTCGTTTATGATCGGTTGCAGTTTGTCAAGAGACTCACAAGGCGAGGCATCGGAGTGAATAGTCAGAGCCAAGACCGCTTAGACCGGGTGGAACAACTGCTGGCTTGGACGGCTGAACAGACTGCTGCCAACAGCCGAGAAATCCGGGAGCTCTGCCAATCCGTCCAGGAGCTGCGCCAGTCCATCCAAGAAAGCCGCGCCCAGTCTGCCGAGGAGAACGCCGCCCGTCTGCGGGAAATCGAGGAGCTGCGCCAGTCCATC
>NZ_JBSSAC010000047.1:0-21705 GCF_054058315.1 Thermostichus sp. MS-CIW-40 | reverse complement strand
GTGGATCGAACTGCACGGGCGGTCGGAAGCAGGAACCCGCCGAGACGACTGCGCAAGGAGCCATCCATGCGTAGCGTGGTAGGAATCTCCGGCCTAAAGGCCGGGGAGGATGTCAATGCTTGTTTCCCGTACTGCTCAGCCACAGCCTCTGGCCGTTCCTGGAACGCACTACGCGCCCACCAGTAGCAAGCGCACCGTCTTGGCATGTAGCTGGCGCTGCTTTCTGACCGCTATCTTGGAGGTCTGAAACTTGAGCAGCAAGACAATAAACCAAGACAATAAACAATAAACAATGTCAAATAATGTCAAAGAAAATGTCAAAGAATAAATGTCAAAGTTGTCCACCCAGAACCTGGCCGCCTTGGCGCTCATCCCGCAAGTCTTGAATGGGCCAACGCAAACAATGACTGCCACTTTCTGGTTTGGTACGGGACTGCCTTCGCCCAATCTGGTAGAGAAGGCAAGATGTGGTGAGTAGCTACTTGCATCCAGGTGGACGCTCGCCTTCTAAAGACTTCCTAGGGTGCGGTTATAAACAAACCGAGCTGTTCCCAACCACTGCTGCAGCGTCTGTCGCTGTTGTGCTGTCGGATACATCTCGTCCCCCAATCTTTTTGCCGGCGCCGGAGATGGAAACTTGCCGGTTGTCTCACCGCCATTTGGAATGGCCAACTGCAAGCCCAAAATCTGGGGGCGCGCAGGGAGGCCGAGACCTCCCTGCTTGTATACTTCTCTTGCGGCTGAGCTGAGCTCGAGGCCAAGCATGATCCCACCGCAAACTGCTATTCCCCAAGGGGCTGAGATCCTCTGCATCGGCACAGAATTGCTTTTGGGAGAGATCACCAATACCAATGCCCAGTACTTGGCAGCCGAGTTGGCGCAACTGGGGATCCCCCACTATTACCAAACGGTGGTGGGGGATAACGAGGCCCGCATTCACCACGCGCTGGAGGTGGCCTGTGGTCGTTCCAGCTTGATTCTGATCACCGGGGGTTTGGGGCCGACGCCGGACGATCTCACCCATGAGGCGCTGGCTTCCTTTTTTGGGGCGGAGATGGTGGAGCACCCCCAAGTGTGGGAAGAGATCCTGCAAAAGTACGGGCAGCGGGGCCTTGTGCCCTCGCCGAGCAATCGCAAGCAGGCTTTTCTGCCCCGGGGAGCGAGGGTGTTGCCCAACCCGCTTGGCAGCGCCTGTGGCCTCATCTGGCAGCCCCGGCCCGACCTGCACATTCTCACCTTCCCTGGGGTGCCGCGGGAGATGCAACACATGTGGCGGGAGACCGCCGTGCCTTATCTGCGCTCCATCGGCTGGGGAAAAGAGGTGTTCTACAGCCGGGTACTGCGCTATTGGGGCATTCCCGAATCGACGCTGGCCGAACGGCTGGGATCCCTGTTGGCGGGGGAAAACCCTACGGTGGCTCCCTACGCCAGCCAGGGGGAGGTACGCCTGCGGGTTACCGGACGTGCTCCCAGTCGTGAAGAGGCCCAAGCCTTGATCGCCCCGGTGGTGGAGCAGATTTTACAGATTTCTGGAGAAGACTACTTCGGCAGCGATGACGCCACCTTGGCCGGTGTGGTGGGGGAGCTGTTGCTGCAACGGGGTCAAACTCTGGCGGTGGCAGAATCCTGCACCGGCGGGCTGCTGGGGCAGTTGGTGACCGGGATCCCGGGCAGCTCCCGCTATTTTGTGGGGGGGATCGTGGCCTACGACAACCGCATCAAGGAGCAGCTTTTACAGGTGAATCCGGAAACCCTGCGACAGCACGGGGCCGTGAGCGAGGCGGTGGCCGCCCAAATGGCGCTGGGGGCCAAGCAAGTCCTGGGCTCCAACTGGGCCTTGAGCATCACCGGCATTGCCGGGCCAGAGGGAGGCACCGCCACCAAGCCAGTCGGTCTTGTGTATCTGGGTTTGGCGGATCCGCAAGGGAAGGTGGAAGTACACGAGTACCGGTTTGGCAGCCTGCGCGGCAGAGAGGGGGTGCGTTGGTGGAGCGCCCAGACGGCTCTGGATCGCTTGCGGCGGCGCTTGCTCTGCTACCCCCTTTAGGGGGGATCCGGTCTCTCGGGGTTGGATCCCTGAGTAAGCTGGGGGAGCAGATGGATCCAACCGATCTCCAGAAGCAGACCCTACCAGGCAAGGAGCAAGCCGATGATCCCCGATGCCGTCCAGGCGGGCAAGGAAGCCCTGCGGCAGGGCCGCCTTCAAGAGGCCATCCAACTTTTTGAAGGCTACCTGGCCCAATCCCGTCAGCAGGACAAAGCATTAGGGATCCCGGCAGACTCATCTGACGGCGAAGCCCTGGAAGCCCAAATGAACCTGGTGCGGGCCTACCACCAGTTGGGCCAGACGGAGAAGGCACGGTCCCTCTGCCTAGAGCTGCTGCAACACCCCAACCCCCAGGCGCAAGGCTGGGCCAAGAAGATCTTGCTTCGCCTGCCCACTGCAACAGAGTCCCTGGCTGCTCCGTCCGCCAAACCTGTCGAACCGCGTTCTGCTCCCCCAGAGGAGCCGTCTCCTGGAGCGGGATCCCTGTCCACCCGTCAACGGGCCGCCCAACTGGGTATGAAGATCCCCCTGCCGGAGCGGGCCGGCCCCCTGCATTGGGCCAAGTGGGGATCCCTGGGGGTGGGCATTGTCTTCCTTTGGTGGCTGAGCTTTGTGTTGGTAGGCAGCCATCTGGATTTTGGCCGGCTGAGTTTTCCGCGGCAGCTTTGGTTTTTGCAGGGGTTGCTGCCCTGGCTGCGCAATGGCCTGCGGTGGTTGGTGGCCGGCAGCCTGGCGGTCAACTTTGGAGTAGGCCTTCTCTTTTTTGCCCCCTGGCTGATGGATCAGCTCCACCAACGGCTGCACAAGTTGCGTTGGGCCAGGCTTGGCGAAATCGAACGCCACAGCCCCGAAACGGCGCGCCTGCTGCAGCGCATCTGTGCCCAAAACCAGCTAAAACAGCCCCGACTGGGGGTGATCCCAGATGCCGGGCCGCTGGCCTTTGTTTACGGCACTTTTTCTGATGGCTGCCGCATTGTGGTCACCCAAGCCCTGTTGCAGCAGCTTTCTGAGGATGAGATTGCCGCCGTCTACGCCCAGGCCCTGGGGCGAATTGTTAATGGAGATATCCTGGTCATGACCCTGCTGGGATCCCCGATTCAACTGGTTTACCTGGCCCTAGAGCAGGTGAGCCAACTGGGAAGCAAACGGCGGGATCTCATCGGGCATGTGGCCCCGCTGCTCTACCTCATCTACACGGTGCTTTCCTACCCGCTGTTTTTCCTCTCCCGCCTGGGCACCTACCATGCCGACCATTTTGCCGTACAGGCAACCGGCAACCCGAACGGGCTGATCGCTGCTCTGCTCAAATCGGCTGCTGGCCTGCAGGAGGCCCACAAAAACGACCGCCGACCTTCCTCGCTGTTGCACTGCACCCGCCTGTTCAGCTTTTTGGACTTCAAAACCATCGCCGCTGCCAGTGCTGCCGCCCGCCTCCAGGATCCCTCCCAAGCTGGCCAAGTCTTTCTTTGGGATCAAATCAACCCTTGGGCCCGCTGGATGCAGGTCAATTCCAGCCATCCGCTGCCGGGGCACCGCTTCAAGGTCTTGGCGGGATATGGAGAGCGGCTGCGCCTCCTGCCGGAGCTGAGCCTGGGATCCGGGTCCAAATTGGATGTGGCCCGCCTGCAAAGCCGGTTTTGGCTAGATCTGGCCATCTACGCAGCCGAAGTGGTCGGGATCCTCATTGGCTGGCTGGTGGGGCTGATCCTCTACCTGCTGCTGCAAAACCGTCTCGATCCCAAGGTGATCGCGGCAGCAGCGGTGGTGGGCTACGGGGTGGGCTTGTGGGCCAAAGCGGGGTTGATGTACGGGGGATCCCTGCCGGCAAGGCCGACGGATGTGCTCAATTTGCTGGCGGATCCCGACGCGGATCCCTGCCGCGGACAATGGGTGGAGCTGGAGGGGGAATTGGTGGGACTGGGCCCCTCCGGCTATCAACTGGGGGCAGAGCTGAAGCTGCAAGAGGCCACAGGGCTGATCCCGGTGCGCTTCACCTCCCCTCTGGGCCCGGTGGGCAATGTCTTTTCCGGCCTGAAGCGGATCCGCGCCCTGGTGGGCCGGCGCGTCAAAGTGGTGGGCTGGTTCCGCCGCGGCAATACTGCTTGGGTGGATCTGGCCTACGTCCAGGTGGGATCCAATAAGCTGCATAGCCGACCGCGCCTTTGGCTGGTTGTGTTCGGCTTGGGAGTCATCCTGCTGGGGATTTGGGGGGCGTTCTATTTCCCCAACTTGGCCTCTTACCTGCGGCGGTGGTGAGCCAGGCTCTCTTCCAGTTGGCTGAGAAAACTAGCGGCGAGAGGGCGTTAACTGTGCCTTGCGCAGGCGCACCGACTGGGGCGTGATCTCCACCAGCTCATCCTCGCCGATGTATTCCAAAGCCCGCTCCAGGGTCATCTCCACCGGCGCTTGCAAGTGCACCAGCTCCTCCCCGCCCGCAGCCCGGTGGTTGGTCAGTTGCTTGGTCTTGCAGACGTTCAACTCCAAGTCCTGGGGACGGTTGTGCTCGCCCACGATCATCCCTTTGTAAACACGGGTACCTGGGGTAATGAAAAACACACCCCGATCCTCGGCGTTTTTCAGGGCGTAGGTGGTGGCCACCCCTTCTTCAAAAGCGATCAGCACCCCGTTGCGGCGCATTTCCATCTCAGAGGTCAGGGGACGGTATTCCAAAAAGCTGTGGCTCATGATCCCCTCGCCGCGGGTGATGCGGATAAACTCCCCCCGAAAGCCGATCAGCCCTCGCGCCGGAATGACAAACTCCAGCTGAGCCCGACCATCGGATCCCACCATCATGTTCTGCATTTCTCCCCGCCGTTGCCCCAGCCGCTCGATGCAGGCCCCCACCGTCGCTTCCGGCACATCCAGCACCAAACACTCATAGGGCTCATAGGGCTGGCCGTTGACCTCGCGGAAAATTACCTTCGGTTGCCCCACCTGAAACTCATAGCCTTCCCGCCTCATGGTTTCTAGCAGGATGCCCAGGTGCAGCTCGCCTCGCCCCGACACCAAAAAGCGATCCGGCGAATCGGTTTCTTCCACCCGCAGCGCCACGTTGGTTTCCAGCTCCCGCATCAGGCGCTCCCGCAGTTGCCGCGAAGTTACAAAAGTACCCTCTTGCCCGGCGAAGGGGGAGTCGTTGACGCAGATCATCACCTGCAATGTGGGCTCGTCCACTTTGATGAGCGGCAGAGCCTGGGGATTCTCGGGAGAGGTGAGGGTGTGGCCAATGTTGGCCTCGGCAAACCCCGCCACAGCAACAATGTGGCCGGCGGTAGCTTCCGTCAGCTCGATGCGCTGCAGGCCCTGAAAGCCGAACAGCTTGGTTACTTTGCCCTTGGCAATGGATCCATCCTCTTTCACCACTGCCAATGGATCCCCCAGACGGATGGTGCCGTTGTGGATCTTGCCGATCACAATCCGGCCCAGGTATTCCGAATACTCCAGCGTGGTGACCTGCAGTTGCAGCGGCTTGCCGGGATCCCCAATGGGAGGTGGGACATGCTTGAGAATGGCCTCGAAAAGAGGCTTCATATCCAGGGATCCGCTGTACTTCCCTTCCAGAAAGTCTTTGAGATGGGCTTCTTCCAGGGCAAAGCCGCGCAACCCAGAGGCAAATAGATAGGGGAAGTCGCACTGGTCTTCGTCTGCCCCCAGCTCCAAGAACAAATCCAGCACCTTGTCGACGGCTTTGTAGGGCTCGGCGCGAGGCCGATCAATCTTGTTGACCACCACAATTGGGCGCAGGCCCTTCTCCAAGGCTTTGCGCAGCACAAAGCGGGTTTGCGGCATCGGGCCTTCGTTGGCATCCACGATCAACAAGCAGCCCTCCACCATCCCCAGCACCCGCTCCACCTCGCCCCCGAAATCGGCGTGGCCAGGGGTGTCGACGATGTTGATCAAGGTTTCGCCGTAGCGGACGGCTGTGTTTTTGGCCAAGATGGTAATGCCCCGCTCCCGCTCCAGCGTGTTGGAGTCCATCACACAGGTGGGAATGTCTTCCCCCTCCCGAAAGATGCCCGCCTGGCGTAACAGGGCATCCACAAGGGTAGTTTTGCCGTGGTCGACGTGGGCGATGATGGCAACGTTGCGGATGGGGAGTGACATATTAACCATTGACCAGCAGGATGTCGCCCTACAAGCAGGAGTGCCCTAGGGATTTCTTTACAACTCTAACGCAAAGGAGCGTTACGTTGCTAAACACTCCTGGCTTTGGGCTTAGCCCCAGCACTCCCAAAGGGTTATCCCGACTGCCTCAATATCCAGAGGGATCCCCTACATATCGGCGCCGCGCAGATAGAGCAGCAGGATGACCGCCGGGCCTGCCAAGACAATCAAGGCCAGCAGGGCCAACTGCACAAAAACTTCGTATTGTCCGAACATAATCCCAGATCCTGTGGCTTACGCTTTGTATCCTAAGGGGTGCCCTCCACCCCAGATAGGAGAGCTGTTACAATTCTTCAAGTCATGCGCTCTTCGCCAAGGGATCCCTAGCGCTCCTGCTGGGCTTGAAACACCACCGGATCCAGGTTGAACAGTTCCTGCAAGATCCGCATGGCTGCCCGCCGCGCCTCAATATCCCGTTTGGCCCGCAGTTGCACCATCGGGTCGTGCAGGATCTTGTTGACGATGCCGCGGGTCAAGGCGTCGATCACCTCCAGGTGCTTCTCGGCAAAGTCCTTGCCCAGGCGGGAGAGAGCTTTTTCCATCTCCTGCTCGCGGATGGACTCCACCTTGTGGCGCAGGCTGGAAATGGTGGGCACCGTCTCCAGAGAACGCCACCACTCCATGAATTGATCCACCTCTTCTTCCACCAGGGCTTCGGCAGCCAGAGCCAGCTTTTGCCGTTGGGCGCGGTTTTCTTCCACGACGCGGGAGAGGTGATCCACATTGAACACCTGTACCCCCTTCAGCTTTTCCACGTCGGGATCGATGTTGCGGGGCACAGAGATATCCACCAACAACAGCGGCTGATCTGGCTGCAGCACCCCTGCCAGTTGCTGGTAGGTGAGGATCGGCTGGGTGGCACCGGTGCTGGTGAAGACCAAGTTGGACTCGGCCACACTGTTCAGCAGCGACTCCCAAGGCAGCACCTGGATCGGCTGCTCAAATTGCTTGGCCAGGGCTTCGGCTCGCTCCAGGGAGCGGTTGACCACCGTGATATCGACTGCCCCCTTGGCCAACAGGTGCTGCACCAACAGACGGGCCATTCTCCCCGCCCCCACCACGGTAACCTTGCCCTGAGAGAGGGATCCCTGCTCTTGCAGAGCCAACTCCACCGCTGCCGAGCTGATGGACATGGCGCCGGTGCCGATCTCCGTTTCGGTACGGACGCGTTTGCCGGCGGTAATGGCCGCCTTAAAAAGGCGATTGAGGATGCGATCCATGCCGTTGCAGGCTTGGCCCAGTTGCTGGGCTTTTTTCACCTGCGAGAGGATCTGCCCTTCTCCCAGCACCAAGCTATCTAGCCCGGCAGCCACCCGCATCAGGTGGGTTACGGCATCTTGGTAGAGAAGGGTAAACAGGTGCGGACGCAGTTGGGGCAAGGGGATCCCTTTCAGCTCAGCCAAGAACTGCATCGTCTGCCGGACACCACTCTCCATTTCTGAGGTGACGATGTAGACCTCCAGCCGGTTACAGGTGCTGAGGATCGCAGCCTCCTCAATGTGGGGGTGGGTGCGAAGCTGCTGGATCGTCTCTCCCACCTCCGCCTCCGCGATGCTGAGGCGCTCCCGAATCTCTACGGGAGCTGTGCGATGGCTAAGACCGACAACCGCGATAAACATGCCTCTCCGTCGTCTGTACAGCAACAGCAAAAGTTATTAAAAACAAAAACTCTGAACAAAAGCAAATATTGTTTCAGAGAGAAAGCAAGAGCTGTGACCGATACGAGGGGATCCCTTGACTCGGTTCCAGCAAGCTTAGGTAACTTTTCTCAGCCTACCTAAACCCTAAAACCAGTATCGAACCGGTTTTGCCGGATTTTGCTGAAGAGTTATTACGTTTTCACGGGTTGGGGCTTGATAGATTTCGTAACTTTCCCAAAAAGGCAAGGGCGACCTCCAGCAGGGGAAAGCCGCCCCGATCTCCGAGGATGTTAGATAGGGATCCCTTAGCGCAGCTGCAGTCCGCGGGGCTGCTGGCCATCTTTCATGTGGATGGTATCCACAAAGCGCACCGTGCGGGATTGGCTGGAAATCACCAAGGTCTCGGTGCGGGCCCCACCCCCAAAGAAACGTACCCCGCGCATCAAGTCACCATCGGTGATCCCGGTGGCAGCAAAGAGGACTTCCTTGCCACTGGCCAGCTCCTCACACTCCCACACCTTGTCGGGATCCTCGATGCCTTTTTCTTTGAGTTCCCGTCGCGTTTCCTCCACGGGTGGCAAGTAGGTGCCTGCCTGAACTACTTCGGGATCGTAGATCAGCCGACCTTGGAAGTGGGCGCCCAAGCACCGCAGAGCAGCTGCCGAGATCACTCCCTCAGGAGCAGCCCCGATCCCCATCAGAGCATGAATGCCGGTGCCATTGAAGCCTGCCGAGAGAGCCGCCGAGATGTCGCCATCGGTAATCAGCTTCACCCGTGCCCCCGCCTCTCGAATTTGGCGAATCAGATCGAGGTGGCGCTTGCGATCCATGACCACCACCGTCAGATCCGACACCTCCCGATCCAGGCTTTCGGCGATGATCTTGAGATTTTTCTCTGGCGGATAGTCGATGTGCACCTTGCCCTTGGCCTGGGGCGGAGCCGCCAGCTTTTGCATGTAGATGTCCGGGGCGTGGAGAAGGCCGCCTTTCTCGGAGATGGCCAGCACCGCCATAGAGCCGTTTTGGCCTTTGGCCACCAGGTTGGTGCCCTCGCAGGGATCCACAGCAATATCGATCTCCACCAGCTCTTCCACACGGCAGAACTGCTCAGCATCCGGGCGGGTACAGATGCCCACTTCTTCGCCGATGTAGAGCATGGGGGCCTCATCCCGGGTTCCTTCCCCGATGACGATGCGACCGCGCATAGGGATCTGGTTGAGTTTCTCCCGCATGGCCTCTACAGCCACCTGGTCGGCGGTCTTGTTGTCCCCTTTGCCCATCCAGCGGGCGGCGGCAATGGCAGCCTGCTCCACGACTTCGATGATCTCTAGCCCCAACTTGTTGTCCACGATGTGCCCCCTTGCTGATCTCGGAATGGTGAAGGCCAACTTAAGGATATCTTCAGACTCTTCCCCTCAGTTTACCAGGGCAGGCTTCTCCTCGGGATCCCATTCTCTCAACCCCAATAAGCTGAGAGAACAAATCTCCCAAAGCCAGTCAGGAAGAGCGATCCCCGTCTTGGCGGCTTACTATTGCCGCTTGGGGATCAGGGATGGTAGCCTATTTTAAGGGCAATAAGTTTTTCTTAACACCATTAAAAAAACGCAATGAAAAGATACGCTTTTGTCAACCGTTCCGGACAGGTTCAGGTGATCCGCACGATCCCCGGCCACTGGGAGCGCACCCTCTTTCCCGGCCAGCAGGCGATTTTTGAGGCGGAGCCGGACGACTATCTGGAAGTCTACAGTTGCTGCTGCTCCACCGCCATCCTGGAAGAGCGCCGCCTCTGTCGCTATCTGGTGGATTCTTCCTCGCCTGAGGTTGACCTCTACCTGTGGTCATCTTCGCAACGGGGAACTCTGGCGGATGCGTTGAATGGTTGACAGGCTCTAGCGGCTGGCTGCCCCATAGGGGCAAGAGGACTGGGTTTGCCCAGGATAACTAGATTGGGGATCGCTTCTCCTGAGGCCGATCCCCGGATTTTTCAGAGGGCGGATGCGGATCTGGAGAAGGGGCATCGGGGGGACGGGTCAGGCAACTGCCCCGCGCAGCATTGCGAAAGGTATCGATGCGCTCCACGCAATTTTGATGGCCGCAATAGGGGCAATACAGGCGATCCCCAGGTTGGGGCTCCACATCGGCCTGGCTCCACCACCGCCGACAGCGGTCACAACAAAAGTGATAGAGGAACTCCAGCGCCACTCTCATGGGATCCCTTGCAGAGCTGAGCCGATCAGCATGGAAAAATGGGCATTATCCGGATCCCGGCAGTTGGGATCCCTCCCTAGCCCTCGGATTAAGACAAACTCATTATGAGTATGGTATGTTAGGTTTGGTTTACATTTGCACTTTACCGCAAGGAGCGTTGATTTATGTCTCAGGAAGGATGCCTGCGAGTGGGGCAGCCCGCTCCCGATTTTTCCGCCACCGCCGTCTATGACATGGAATTCAAGACGGTGAAGCTCTCCGACTACAGGGGTAAGAAGTATGTGGTGCTGTTCTTCTACCCCTTGGACTTCACCTTTGTCTGCCCAACGGAGATCACGGCCTTTAGCGACCGCTATGACGACTTTGCCAAGCTGGATACCGAGATCCTGGGCGTCTCGGTGGATAGCGAATACTCTCACCTGGCCTGGATTCAAACCGACCGCAAGGCTGGAGGGGTGGGCGAGCTGAGGTATCCTCTGGTCTCTGACCTGAAAAAGGAGATCAGCGCTGCCTACAATGTTCTGGATCCGGAAGCGGGTGTGGCGCTGCGCGGCCTGTTCATCATCGACAAAGAAGGGATCATCCAGCACGCCACCATTAACAACCTGGCCTTTGGCCGCAGTGTGGATGAAACCTTGCGCACCCTGCAAGCTATCCAATACGTGCAATCTCACCCCGATGAAGTTTGCCCGGCCAACTGGCAGCCCGGCCAGAAAACCATGCACCCCGACCCAGTGAAATCCAAGGAGTTCTTCGCGGCGATTGCCAAGTAGGTTGGCCCCTGGGATCCCTGGCTACATATAGGAGATCCCCAGCGCTTCCGGGCGTAGCTTCAGCTCAAGGTGGGCTGGAGCTTTTTTGTCGAAAACAGGCAAGCAAAAGATCCCCCGACCTTGCTAGGGGATCCTGAAACTCAGTAGGGAGCGAAGCTGTGGGGAGTTCAATCCCAGGGTTTCCCGCCGGTGAACTTGTAGGTAATCGGCTCCTTGTTTTTGCCGATGTTGCGATCCACTTTGCCGATGGGCTCGCGGCCTTCGTTGACCTTCTCGGGAAAGACGCCGTCTTTGGGATGCACCAACACAGGCTCTCCACCTGCCGGAATGCGGAAGATCTGGTAGTCGTTGATCTTGTAGTCGGATCTCAACTGGGCACCCAGCGCCAAACACTGCTCTTTGCGGGCAAAGGTGAGAAAGTTTTTGCCTTCCACCATTTCGGCAGCGCCGCCGGTGGGCATTTCAAACACCTGCCCCGGCTTGCCCGTCCAGGTGATGACGTATTTTTCTTCGGTTTCGGCTGCGCTCAACAGCCCTCCGGTGGATCCCCCAAATAGAGGCAGCTTTGCTCCCTGACGAGGATCGCCTTCCATCACAGCCATAGTCTACCTTTCTCAACTCGTTGTGGTTTGCGGTGGTTTGCCTTGTCCAAACCGCGGTTTGCGGCGCGAAGCACTTTGAATCTACCACTGACTCGATTTTTGGCCCCAGTTCCGCCTGGGAACTGTAATCTTTCGTAGCAGACCGGCTTGCTCTCGGACGGATCCCTGGGCGCCCTGTAGGCCACCATAGAACAAGCCG
Organism: Thermostichus sp. MS-CIW-40; assembly: GCF_054058315.1. NCBI lineage: Bacteria > Bacillati > Cyanobacteriota > Cyanophyceae > Thermostichales > Thermostichaceae > Thermostichus > Thermostichus sp. MS-CIW-40. The sequence goes on along the minus strand of NZ_JBSSAC010000047.1, from coordinate 10,072 downwards.
GAGACCCACAGCTTTCTGGAAAAGGAACAGCGCCCATGGCCCAGTGGTCCCTCCATCCCAGCTCGCAATCCAACGCTAGGGTCATTCTCATTCCCACCGCCTTTGGCCACGATACTCAGGCTCCGATGGCCATCCTCAATGCCGGTTCGGAGCTGTGTGCCTTCGAGCCGAGGTTGGGGATCGATGTGGATAAGCTGGCGGTGGCGCAGTTGCCGGGGCTGGTGGATGAGCCTCCCTACGGCATGTGTGAGGCGGCGGTGACTCAAGCTTGGAGACGACAACAATGGCCGGTGCTGTTGCCTTCGGTCTTGGCCGCCAGTTGGGGGGCCATTCGTGCCCTTTGGAAACACCACCCAACCCTGAGCGTGGTGCATTGCAGCGCCCATGCCAATCTGATGCCGCCGCCGGAGATGAGCCAGCCGGATCAAGATACGAGCTATGGCAGTGCTGCCTGGGTGGAGTTGCTCTATCAGCACAAGCTGCCGGTGATCCATGTGGGATTGCGCAGCGGCAGTGCGCGGGCCTACGCATGGCTGAAAGCCCACCACAGCCCAATATTCTGGGCCCAAGATGGCTGGGATCCCCAGCAGGTGGTGGCCTCTTTGCCGGATCAACCGGTGTTTTTGGTGGTGGACTGCAGTGTGTTGGATCCTTCCTTGGCGCCCGCGGTGCATCACCCGGAGCCAGGGGGGGTGAGTTGGCCGCAACTGTTGCAGACCTGTGAGGCCATCTTTGCCGCTCGTCCTGTGGTTGGCCTTTCACTGGGAGGGGTGGCGGTGGGATCCGCAACGCGGCAAACCGCTCGTGTGGTGGCCCGCCTGCTCAATTGGTTGCTGGCCTGCTATGCCCTTCACTCCCTGAAGGTGACTGCTCAACCGCAACCTGCCCAGACTGTTTAAGCTGCTCAAAGATGAATGCCTGAATATCTGGGAATGGTTGCATGAACCTCTATCGCCGAGTGATCTTCCCGCAACTGTTGGATCTGGCCCTCTCGGGGGAACGGATAGAGCGCTATCGGCGTCAGCTTCTGGCTCATGTGCAGGGATCCGTTCTGGAGATTGGTTTTGGCACCGGCCTCAACCTACCCTGCTACCCAGAGCACATTCGCAAGATCACAGGGGTAGACCCCAATCCCGGCATGGGATCCCTGGCTCGTCGGCGCATTGCCTCTTCTCCCATCGCCGTTGATTGGCAAGTGGCGGATGCCCAGGAACTGCCTTTTCCAAGCCAGAGTTTTGATAGCGTGGTCAGCACCTGGACATTGTGCAGCATTCCTAATGTGGCCAAGGCTTTAGGGGAAATCCGGCGGGTGTTGCGAGCGGGGGGAAAGCTGTTTTTTCTCGAACACGGCCTCAGTGAGGATCCCCAGGTGCAAAGATGGCAAAATCGTCTCAACCCCCTCCAAAAAGTGATTGCAGATGGCTGCAACCTCAACCGAGATATGGCCCGGTTGATCCGAGAAGCGGGGTTTCGGTTTGAGCAACTGGAGCGGTTTTATATGCCTGACCAGCCGAGATTCATTGGCTACACCTATCAAGGCATAGCGCTTCCCGCCGCGGAAGGAAACTTCCAGTTCTAGAAGACTTGAGCAGCCACCAATTTTCCAACAGCTCTCTACCTGTTCGCCTTTCTAATCACACAGTCTAATCACACAGTTGCAGACGGGATTGCGGCTGCCGCATGGCCGGGTCGATCTCGTAGGTCAGCTCAAAGTTGATCACCCGCCAGCGCTGAGGGGATCCACCCACACCCTCTGGGATTTGGGAGCTGAAGCTGACGGGCAAGCCATAGAGGCGAGGTGGGCCGGGGCGACGGTGGGATCCCTGCTCCAGATAAGGGGTGAGCAACTGGCGGTAGCGTTCGGCCACAATCACCTGAGTGGCTCGCATCCCTTGCATGCGCAGCCGATCCAATTCTTCATGAATCTCAAAACGGATCCCATCGGCGTGGGTGTGCTGACGAAACCAGCGACCTTCCCAAAAGCGCCAGCGCCGTCCGGATTGCAGGTGTACCAGCTCCTCTTGTTCAGCATCCGCCTCAAATGCACCATGGCGAGGGCAGAGGTAGGTATCGGTCAGGGTGAGGGCCGCAATCGTTTGCCGACAGTGGGGGCACTGAATGCTGGGGCCGAAGATCGGGTAGGAAAAGGCAACAGTCATAGGAAACCCCACAAAACGCGGCTGGATATCTGGGCAAATCCGCAGTTGTCCACATTATAGATGTTGCCTTTTGGGGATCCCCATGACAAAACCGGAGGAGATCTTCTAAATTAGGAGGTAGGGGGGATGCGCTCGAAGTCTGTACTGATTCTGGGCGAGCCTCAAGGAGCTCCGCGATAGCAACGGGGAGTGGGTGGTACCCACTTCTTTGCTTTTTGAGGGGGCTTACTGTCCCCTTTGCCAGCTCCGGCTCAAAGGGGTTTGGATCTGGCGGCAACACCCGGTTGGTGACAAGTTGGTTATGGTTCACCCTCTTATTCCACAGTTGGAGAGCTTGGCCCGTCCCTTGGCCGCTCAACTGGGATACCAGTTGGTGCAGATGGTTTTCCACACCAACCAGCATCCGCCAGTTCTGCGGGTGGATATCCGCCCACTGGATCCCGACCGAGAAACCAGCCATGCCGATTGCGAAGCCATGAGCCAAGCCTTAGAAGTCGAGCTGGATCGGGTGGATCTGATCCCAGGCCAGTACGTGTTGGAGGTGTCCAGCCCTGGCATTAGCAACCTTCTCACCAGCGATCGCGACTTTGTGGTTTTCAAAGGGTTTGCGGTGGAGGTGACCTTGGATCCGCCCTACAAGGGCAAAGCCGTCTGGTCAGGACACCTGCTGGGTCGGGATGAGGAGAGGGTTGCCTTATCCCTCAAGGGGCGGCGAGTCCAGTTGCCCCGCGCTTCGGTGCAGCGGGTTGCCCTCTCATCGGAAACTGACTAGGAGACCGGAGATAGAGAGAGCGTTTGACCGCAGGTGGTGCGGCCCTCCCTTCGCATCAGAGATGCGGGTTCAGTTCCCGCTGTGGAGCAATAGCAACAGCAAGTTTCACGAAGTTTGTGCAGGAGGACAGTGGTTATGGCGATGGTGCCTCTGCCGGGTTTGGCGGAAATGGTGGAGATGATCTCGCGGGAGCGCAACTTGCCCCGCCATGTGGTCACCGATGCCCTGCGAGAGGCGCTGCTCAAGGGCTACGAACGCTATCGCAAAACCATCCAGCGAGATGTGGTCTTTGCAGAAGACCACTTCCGCAATTTCGATGTGGAGTTGGATGTGGAGGCAGGAGGCTTTCGCGTTTTGGCCACCAAAGCCATCGTTGAGCAGGTACAGGATCCGGATCACGAGATCTCTCTGTACGACGTGCAGCAGGATTACCCAGAAGCCGAAGTAGGCTGGGAAGTCACAGATGATGTCACCCCACAACAGGCGGAATTTGGCCGCATGGCGGCCATCCAAACCAAGCAGGTGCTGGCGCAAAAGTTACGGGATCAGCAGCGCCGTCTGATTCAGGAAGAGTTCCGCGATCTGGAAAAAACCGTACTGCAGGCACGGGTGCTGCGCACCGAGCGGCAGACGGTGATCATGTCGGTATCCAGCGGTTTCGGACAACCTGAGGTGGAAGCAGAACTGCCCAAGAAGGAACAGCTGGCCAGCGATCGCTACACTCCCAACGCGGTGATGAAGGTCTATCTCAAGAAAGTCTATGAGGGATCCCGGCGGGGGCCACAGCTTTTGGTTTCCCGGGCCGATGCTGGCTTGGTGGTGAACCTGTTTGCCAACGAGGTGCCAGAAATTGAAGAGGATATCGTGCGGATTGTGGCAGTGGCGCGGGAGGCCAACCCCCCTTCCCGAAATGTGGGGCCACGTACCAAGATTGCGGTCGATACGGTGGAGCGGGACGTGGATCCAGTGGGGGCCTGTATTGGCGCGAGGGGATCCCGGATTCAGGCGGTGGTAGCAGAGCTGCGCAACGAGAAAATCGATGTCATCCGCTGGTCGCCGGATCCTGCCACCTACATTGCCAACGCCCTCAGCCCGGCCAAGGTGGTGGAGGTGCGGCTAGTGGATCCGGAAATCCAGCAAGCTCATGTGTTGGTCAACAGCGACCAGCTCAGTTTGGCCATTGGCAAAGAGGGGCAAAATGTGCGCCTGGCAGCCCGCCTCACCGGTTGGAAAATCGACATCAAGGAAGTGGAGAGCTACCGCGCAGCGCTGGAGGAGGCCCAAGCGCAAGGGTTGCCCTATCCCTTCATCACTCCAGCGGCACTGGAGCGCTTCCAGCGGCGGGCAGAGCGGGCTGCTTTGGGCCTAGAGGATGAGGAATACGAAGAAAAGCGCCGCCTGGAGGAAGAGGAGCTGGCGGGGGACGATAGGCTGGAAGAAGACTGGGCTGACGAAGAGGAGGACTTCGACTACGACGCCGAGTTCGACATTGCCCAGCCGAAGGGGTAATGATATACGCTCTACCCTCACTTTGCCCGTACACTTTGCTCGTAGAGGGCGGCTTCTGCCGGAAGTCTGGGCTTTGGAATGAGTTTTGCTGCAGGGGATCGCGGTTGCACCGAGACCGCAATGGCGCATGTGGGGTTTTCCTGCCTGCTTGGGCAGAACTGCCCTGTTCCGGCAATCTGCATTGGTGAAAGATGCTAGCTTTTGTTAGCATGCAGGAGCCAAAAAAGTTCGGCAGGCAAATCAAAACTCTTCCGAGCCAGAACCCAAACCTCAATCCAACACAGCGGGATCCCTTGGCTAGTTCAGAGTTTGCCCTGGAGCAGTTGCTCTTCGCCCCGGCTACGCCCGACCCCGACGCGGTGCGGGTGATCTATGCCTTTCCCAACACCTACGCAGTGGGGATCACCAGCCTGGGCTATCAAGTCATCTGGAGTCTGCTGGCCAGCCGCCGAGATGTGGCCGTCTCCCGCCTCTTTACAGACTTGGCTGAACCCCTGCCCCGGGAGCCGGAGCTGTTCGGCTTTTCCCTATCCTGGGAGCTGGATTATGTCCATATCCTGGCTCTGCTGGAACGGCACGGGATCCCTCCCAGATCTGAGGAGCGGGAAGAAACCCACCCCTTGGTCTTTGGCGGCGGCCCGGTACTGACAGCCAACCCTGAGCCCTTTGCCGAGTTTTTTGACCTGATCTTGTTGGGGGATGGGGAAGGTCTTCTGGAGAAGATGATCGAGGTCTATCGGGAGGTGCGCCAGGGATCCCGGGCTGAGAAATTGCAGGCGCTAGCGCAGGTGCCGGGGATCTATGTGCCCGGCTTGTATGAACCCCAATACCGGGAGCCCGACGGCCCGGTGGAGAAGGTGCTCCCCAAAGTGGCCGGGATCCCTAGCTCCATTCGCAAACACACCTTCCGCGGCAACACCCTCTCGGTTTCCACAGTAGTCACCCCCAAAGCGGCCTGGGAGAGCATCTACATGGTGGAGGTGGTGCGCAGCTGCCCGGAGATGTGTCGGTTTTGCCTGGCCAGCTATCTCACCCTGCCTTTCCGGGTGGCGGATGTGGAGGGGCATTTGATCCCGGCGGTAGAGCGGGGGCTGCAGGTCACTCAGCGGATTGGGTTGCTGGGGGCTTCTGTAACCCAGCACCCCCAATTTGAGCAGTTGCTGGAGCACTTGGCCCAGGATCGCTTCGAGCAGGTGCGTCTCAGTTTGGCCTCGGTGCGCACCGCTACCGTAACCCCACGTCTGGCGCAGGTACTCTCCCGCCGGGGCAGCCAGTCCATTACGGTGGCCATCGAAAGTGGCTCAGAACAACTGCGCCAGATCATCAACAAGAAGTTAAGCAACCCGGAAATCTTGGCAGCAGCAGCCCACGCCCAGGCTGGAGGTCTGAAGGGCATTAAGTTCTACGGCATGGTAGGGATCCCGGCGGAAACCCAGGCAGATCTGGAGGCCACAGTAGCCCTTTTCCAAGAGCTCAAAAAAGCGGCTCCCGGCCTGCGCCTGACGCTGGGTTGCAGCACCTTTGTGCCCAAAGCCCACACCCCTTTTCAGTGGCACGGGGTGGATCCCAAAGCCGAGAAAAAACTGCAGTTTTTCCAGAAACACCTGCGTCCCCTGGGGGTGGAGTTGCGCCCGGAAAGCTATAGCTGGTCGGTGATCCAAGCCCTCATCTCGCGAGGGGATCGGCGGGTGGGAAAGGTCTTGCAGTTGGCGCGGGACTTTGGCGAATCTTTGGGGAGCTACCGGCGCGCTTTCAAAGAGCTTAAAGGGCAACTGCCGCCCCTAGACTACTACGTGCACAGCCACTGGGATCCAGCGGATCCCTTGCCTTGGCAACACATCGAAGGGCCCCTCACCCTGGAGCGACTGTTGCAACATCGCCAGGAAGCTCTTTCTGTTCGTATCTCTTGAAAATACCTATTTGGGTTGTTTGCAAGCTGCGATGCTGCTGGCAATGACCGCCTCGGTTTCGGCCAAGCCTTTCCAGCCCAAGATCTGGGTTTCTTTCTTTTCCAGGCGCTTGTAGGTGGCGAAAAACTCCGCGATCTCATCCAGGCGGTGCTGGGCGATGTCTTCCAGCTTGGTCACTGCAGCATAGCGGGGATCCTTGGCAGGCACACACAGCAGCTTCTCATCCGGATCCCCGCCATCGATCATCTGCAACATGCCCAAGGGTCGCACCGTGACCACACACCCTGGGAAAGTGGGCTGATCCATGATCACCAAGCCATCCAAGGGATCCCCATCCCCGGCCAGCGTATTGGGCACAAAGCCGTAGTCGTAAGGGTACTGCACCGAGGAATAGAGCACCCGATCCAGCGCCATCGCTCCCATGTCTTTGTCGAACTCATACTTGTTTTTGCTGCCGCCGGGAATCTCAATCAAGAGGTTGAGCAGGCCGGGCTTGGGTTGGGCAGGGATCCGCGACAGGTCGATCACAGCAAGCACCCTCGGATTGGGAATAGACAGCCAGAGGGTATTCTGACATACTCCTTGCCCCAAAGGACAGAGACTCTTGACACTTGCCGGGAACAGGCGGGACGAAACCCTTAACCGCCTTCACATTGCTTCACATTATTTTCTCCACGTCTGGCTTAGCGTCGCATCTTCCTCGACGAGATGGGAGACTGGGTTTTCTCTCCCCCTTTCCCTCAGCAGGCCCAGAGCCGCCTGGAAGGATAGGGTTCCGGATCCGGCTTCCTTGATTGGCTCAGACATACTCCCCGGGCAAGATTCGAACTTGCGACCAATCGGTTAACAGCCGACCGCTCTACCGCTGAGCTACCGAGGATCAAGCGTTTCTCATCATAGGGGAAAAAAGGACTGCTAGGCAACTGCCGATGAGGGGTTCTTGTTGGGCCTTGGGATCCCTGTTCAGTGGAGCGGGCTTGATTTTGCTCAATTGCTCGCCTTTCTCAGGTCTATGTAAACTACCCGGCTCCGACTGCTAAGCGGTACGGAGCGGGCTTTCAGTAGCCCTGAGCCTGTTCTGCTCTACCAGAGAACAAAACAAGCCCGGACCTCTAGGCTGGTTTACGACAGCCCCCAAGAGCGCAATCACATTCGCACCATTCAAATCCGCATCCCCTTCCCATCCACAGTGCCCACACTTGAACGACTTGCCACTGCGGTAGGATTGCGCAGGGTCGGGATGGATATGCAAACACTTGTGGCAGGTCTGCGACGTGTAGGCGGGCGGCACAAGAATCAGAGAAACCCCTGCAACCCTCGCCTTGTACTCCAGAAACTGACGTAGTTGGTAGAACGCCCAACTGTTGGTCCTACGCCGCTCGGCTTTGCTGCGTGGCTGTTGATTGACCCTTTCCCGGATCCCTGTCAGGTCTTCCAGAGCAATAGCGCTGTTGGTAGCTTTTGCCCTAGAGACAATAGCTTTGGAGATGCGATGATTGACCCACACTTGAAAGCGTCTCTCCTTGCCAGACAGCCGTTGCAACAGTTCTCTGCATCTGCGCCGCGAACTGCGGGTGCCCTTACTGGCTTTGCGTTGGAGTACCGCCCTCAGCTTGGAGTAGTGGTCTCGGACTTTGTTCAACTGCTGTCCATTCCAGTTGTCCCCGTCTGACGTATGGGCAATATCTGTCCTTCCAAAGTCCACCCCGATCACCTTGTCGGTATCTTGTTGCTTGGGCGGGTTTTTCTCTACGCAAATCTGGATGTAGTAGGAGCCGTCCTTCCGCTGGACTAGGGTGGCCGATTTGGGGTTAGAGCCAGCCAGCATTCCCCTCTGGTAGTTACCAATGGCTAGTTCAAAGCGTTCTCTCCCTTCAACCGTGGTCAGCGACACCGTCCAGTCTTTTTGACGGAACGAAAAGATACGGGCGTCGTAGGTAACAAAGCCGCTCTTAAACTCCTTGACGGGACGCTTTTTCTGCTTAGCCACTTTGCGGGAACCCGCCACCCGTCTGCACACCTGTTGGGCCAAGTTGCTAGACAAGCCGAACCGGGCTCGAATCTCGTAGTAGCAAAGGGATTGGAGTTTGACTGCGTTGACTACTTTTTCTGGTGTGTTTTGGTTGACCCAGTTCAATGCCTGTACAAAGGCATCCATCGTCGCGTCCAATCTGGCGGCTTGCGACGGGGACACCTTGAGCTTACAGGATATGGTCAGGACTTGGGTCATGGTTCTATCGTAACTTCCGCATTCCTCCCGACACTGACCCTACGGGTACAGTGCGGGGCTCCTGCGATTTCTAGCTGACGGATCCAGGGGACAAACCCTGAAAACGCCCTCGTCAACCGAACGGAAGCCATTACAATGGTTACGGACATTTGCCAGCGCCCCTCATGGACTTCGGAGTCGGATTTCTCTCCAACAACGTCATGCTGCCGATCCTGGATTTTTTCTACGGGATCGTGCCCAGCTACGGACTGGCCATCATCTTCCTGACGTTGGTGATCCGCTTTGCCCTCTACCCGCTCAATGTGGGATCCATCCGCAACATGCGGCGCATGAAGGTGATCAGCCCGGTGATGCAGCGGCGGATGCGAGAACTCCAGGAGAAATACCGAGACGACCCGCAGAAGCTTCGGGAAGCCCAGGCCAAGCTTTACAGCGAGCTGGGGGCCAATCCCTTGGGGGGCTGCCTGCCACTGCTCATTCAAATGCCGGTGCTGTTTGCCCTGTTTGCCACCCTGCGGGGATCCCCTTTTGCGGCAGTAACCTACGATGTCAACTTGCAGATCCTGCCGGCGGAAATGGCGGCTGAGGTGGTGCCCGCCCCCTACGTCAGCCCCAGCAAGAACATTTTTGTCACCGACTCTCTTCACAAGCCGGTGGTGCTGGTGGAACCCAAAGGCACCAAGATTGCCGTCGGGGAGGAGGTGCAATTTTTGCTTCAAGGGCCGGGGGGCAAGCCTTTTGAGCAATTGGTGGCCGAAGCGGGTGGGGATCCCAGTCTGTTACAGCCCACCTGGAAGATCACCAAAGGAGAAGATCGTGCCCAGATAAAGCCGGATGGCACCTTGCTGGCTCTGCAGCCGGGGGATGTGACCGTGCAGGTGTCCATTCCCGGTTTGGCCTCTGAGACTGGCTTTCTGTTCATCGACAAGTTGGGCCGTGTGGGAGCCTTCGACGAGGATGGCACCATCCACTGGGATATCATCGCCATGATCGTCATCTTTGGGGTGTCCATTTACCTGAACCAGTACCTAACCAATGCCGGACAGGATACCGGCAAAGAGGATCCCAGCCAAAGTTCCATGGCTCGGATCACCCCTGTGCTGTTCTCGGCGATGTTCCTGTTCTTCCCTCTGCCGGCAGGGGTTTTGCTCTACATCCTTGTCTCTAATATCTTCCAAACGGTGCAGACTTTCCTGCTCTCGCGGGAGCCGTTGCCGGAGAACTTACAGCAGTTGGTGGAAGAGGAGCGCCGTCGGGCCGCCCAGGCGATCACTGTGGAGGCCAAGGAAGTGGAAAAATCGACCAAGCCCAGACCAGCCAAGGAGGGACGGGAATCCTTGCCCTTTGAGCCCTAGGGGATCCTCGCTGTTGGGGTGGACTTGTGGTGGAGTGTTGATACCTGATACATTTACGCTGAACACTGCTGAACATCACTGTTCAACTATGCAGCGATAGCATTCTGTTTGTTTCCATTCGCGTTAGCGGGACGGAG